>CAZSOH010000031.1:0-7444 GCA_964608535.1 uncultured Candidatus Peribacteria bacterium | reverse complement strand
GGCACCAAGCAAGCCAGTGAGCAATGTGATGACGGCAACAACGTTTCGGGCGACGGCTGCAGCGCCCTGTGTCAGCTCGAATTGTGCGGAGACGGTACTGTGCAGCTGAATTTGTTCGAAGAATGTGATGACGGCAACAACGTTTCGGGAGATGGCTGCTCCGCCTTCTGTACCGTTGAAAGCTGCGGAGATGGAGTCAAACAGCCCAGTGAACAATGTGATGACGGCAACAATGTATCCGGCGACGGCTGCAGCGCGGTTTGTCAGATCGAGTCCTGTGGCGACGGAATATTACAAAATGAATTGGGAGAGCAATGCGACGACGGCAACAATACAAACGGAGATGGTTGTAACTCGCTTTGTCAGATTGAACAGCAGGTTCAATGCGGCGATGGAAATTTAGATCCGGGAGAACAATGCGACGATGGCAACACTACGTCGGGCGACGGCTGTAATGCTTTATGCCAGTACGAAGGAAAAGTACAGGTGTGTGGAAACAGTATTCGTGAAGGCATTGAACAATGTGATGACGGCAACACGGTCTCCGGCGACGGTTGTTCCTCCAGCTGCCAGCTGGAAGGAGGGGGGGGAGGAAGTTCTTCCTGTGAAGAGTGTGATGGTAAAGTGACTAACCTCACTCTTAAATACGGTGGATCAAAAGCGAAACTGGTAACGATAAGAGGGAAGAAAGATGAGCTGGTATGGAGCGGAACCGTTCAGCCTGGTCAGAGCTTCTCTATTTCAGGCGCGGGCAAGGGCATTGATAATCAGGGAACGCTTGGATCCTGGATACAGATTATTACCGGAGGCGACACAGATGGAGATGGGGACCATGACAGTAGAGACAGGGAATATTCCTGTGAAGGGGGAAGTGACGGCGACAGTGGGCATGATCGGGACAGAGATGATGAAGGCAGCGGAAGCAGTAGTGAGGACGGATCCTGCTCTAACATCTATACCCTTCATACCAGTTGTTCTGTTGCGATTGGCCCGGGAACAACCGTTGGTCCATTTACAGTCGTTTCAGGTGAAAGCCGGAATGGGGGAGAATTATGCCCGGTGGATGGCTCCGGAACCTCCTCTTGTCCATTAGCGCCAACCATCAATCAATACGGTGAGGCGCCATGCTGGGCATCCGATGCGGTCAATTGGGTAATTCAGAATGAACTCTTCAGCATCCTGGATGCGGAAGACGTCCGCGACGCGGTCAAATTCTACCGAACTTACCAGCTCATTATGAGCCAGTAAACATTCGATTAACAAAATAGTGATGAAACACAATCGATTAAGCCTAAAAAAGTGGGTCTCAAAAGTGGCGGTAATAATCATGCTTGCCTTCAGCTTCAGCTTTCTGGCGCCAGCGGGCCAACCCCGAGCTTATGCTCAGGATAGTTGTGTGATCGGCGAGGCAACTCTGAATTATGATGTATTATGCTGGGCGGCGGACGCGGTAAATTTTGTGATCACCAATAACCTGTTCAGCATATTTGACGCAGAGGATTTAAGGGATGCTGTAAAACACTATCGCTTCTACAAGCTCGTCATGAGCGAACTGAATTCATAAAAAGTTCCAATCGTTATTTTTGTTTCCGGCACATTTCAAGAAAATAACGGTGAACAGTTGGGTCATCCGTAAGTTCAGGATGAAAACTGGTCACCAGCATATTCTTTTGCTGAAGCATAACAGACTCTCCATCAGTTTCAGCCAATGTGCTAACATTGCTGTCTGATGGTTTAAGTTTTGGGGCCCGAATAAAGATGCCGTTAAAACTCTCAATGCTTAATTCTTCATTTTTAATTCTTAATTTGTTTTCAAAACTATCAAGTTGTCGGCCATAGCCGTTCCGTTCCACTTCAATATCCATCACGGATAACGTATCAGGCGGATTTAAACCTGTAACATTTTTAGCCAATAGAATGGCTCCGGCACAGGTTCCCCAAACGGCCAATCCGCTTTGTATTAGCCGCCTTAGTTCATCAAATAATCTGTAACGTTTCATTAGCTTGCTCATCGTCGTACTTTCTCCGCCAGGAATAATGAGCCCCTCAATTCCTTTTAGATCTTCAGGTTCTCTTATTTCTGTAACATTTACCCCTAAAAACTCAAGCATCTTCCGATGTTCAATGACTGAGCCTTGTATTGCCAGTACTCCAATTTCCATAAATATGTAGGTACCCTGTAAGTAGACAAACGCTTGTCTACTTACAGGGAAAAGTTTATTTACCAGCCTCGTTGAGCAAGTTTAACATCCAGCACTTCAATCTGAAGACTTTCCATGGCAGAGCCTAAATTGGTAGACACTTGTGCCAGCACTTCCGGTTTATCAAAGTTCATCGTCGCGTCAACAATCGCTTTTGCCATAACCTTAGGGTTTTCTGACTTAAAAATACCAGAGCCAACAAACACCCCATCACATCCAAGTTGCATCATCATAGCCGCGTCCGACGGGGTGGCAATTCCGCCAGCCGCAAAATTCACGACAGGTAAACGGCCGATTGCCTTCACTTCTTCCAGCAGGGAAACAGGCACCCTCATTTCATCAGCCAACGACGCCATCACATCCTGGTTCATAGTTCTCAGTTTCCGGATTTCAGAAAGAATCGATTTCCAGTGCCGTACCGCTTCAATAACATTCCCGGTTCCGGCCTCACCCTTTGTCCTGATCATGCACGCCCCTTCATGAACCCGTCTTAACGCCTCTCCTAAATTCGTCGCTCCGCAGACAAAAGGAACTTTAAAATCTTCTTTGCGCACATGTTCAAAAGGATCGGCAGGGGTCAGCACTTCGCTTTCATCAATATAATCCACCCCCAGAGCTTCAAGAATCTGGGCTTCCACAAAGTGTCCGATTCTCACTTTTGCCATCACAGGAATGGACACAGCGTCTATAATTCCTTTAATGAGCTTGGGGTCACTCATGCGGGCGACACCGCCGGTTTTCCGGATATCAGACGGCACCCGTTCAAGGGCCATCACCGCTACCGCTCCGGCATCTTCAGCAATTTTAGCCTGCTCCGCGTTCACTACATCCATAATCACACCGCCCTTGAGCATCTGTGCCAAACCTTTGTTTAGTTTAACTTTGTCCATATCCTATTGTGGCTCCATTGTGGCTCCATTGTGGCTCCATTGTGATCCACGAATGAGCCACTATTGAGCCACGCATCAAAGATGCTGAGCCATCATTGGAAAAAGTAAGTACTCAGATTTTAACCAAACGTAAGTAAAAAATCCATATAAAGTCTCTACTGGTCAAAAATTGTTGACAATAATTCACAACATCTATATTTTTATGCTCTCGTCCGGTAGCTCAGTGGTAGAGCGCACTGGCGGCTGCTAATTTACCCCAAGACGTGTTGTGCTGGCTTACAAGGCCTCACAGTACTGAGATGGGTTCTGGTTAGTAGGGCTGGTGATGACGCGGGTTCAATTCCTGCTCGGACGATTAGGGGGCGTAGCTCAATTGGTGAGCAACTCCAACCTCAAATGTGGCTTCCTGCACTTTCACAACCAAAGTTGACGGATTCTGATAAGCTCGAGATTTGCTCGGGACTGATGATTCGTCACGGAGGATGAGAATAATAGTGTAGCCGCAGTTGAGTAGGGAGTAGGAGTAGGTTCAACTCCTGCCGCCTCCAAAACCAAGTAGCTGACAGGTGATGTCCTGTCGGCTCCGGTAACCTTAGGCGGACCAGTTCATCTGGCCCGCCTATTTCCTAATATGAAAATAATGAACTATCTACTCATGAGCCATATGGTCTGTCTTTATCCAGGGGAGAGCAATGAGGGCGATCAGCGAAGTGACAGCCCCTAAAATCACAGTGATCTGCAAGCCGCTTAAGCCGATAAAACCATCCTGGATTCGCTCATAAATCATCCCGCCGCTGATGTAGCCGAATACAAGGCCAAAATTCATAATCGACGCCATGACGGCAAAGTTGGTGCCTTCCAGATTTTTTGGGGTGCTGAGCGCTACAAACTTAAGTAAGGCGAGGAATGAAAGCATATAAAGGATGCCAAGGAAGAAATCCAGAAAGAAATTGAGGTATACAACCCCGTCATAGGTCATCAAGTAAGTCCCGAATGCCTTCCCGTGGGCCAGCAGATAAACCGGAGCCGCTACAATAGATCCAACCGTCCGGATAACAGGATTCATCCCGATGGAATTCGCCCAGCCAAGCTGAGTCAGGCCGAGCTGGCTAAGCCCTAAAAAAGAGCTGATCACAATCGTCCAGAGCAGCACCGATTTAAGGTTCTTTTTATCCAGCCACTTGGCAAACAGAATAGAGCCGATCAGCCATCCAAAATAGTTCACCACTCCAAAATAGCCGTAAGTTTCCTGGTCAATGCCGACCTGATTCAGGAAAAAATCCTGCCACGGAGCGCCGAAACTGGGGGTAAAACGCCACAGAAAAATGAATACTGCCGCCGCAAAAATACTTTTGCCGATCACTTTTAAGTCCATCAGATGCTTAAAATAATAGGCGAACCAGACAAACCAGATCACGATAATCCCTAGTGACATCAGATTGGTATTTTGTCCTTCGCGGGGGAACAGCATCACAAAAGTAAGGATAAAGGCGATGACCGCGGCATAAATATATTTTGGACTGATAGCCCTGTGCACTTTCAGTTCACTCACGTCGTTGATCGGTTCTTCTTTGATGAGGAAGGAAAGGCTGAAAGTGATCAGCGGCATCAGGGCCGTGATCAGGAACATATCCCGTATTCCCAGAATTTCCCGCCCCAGCAGTAAACCTGAAAAGAAAGTCGAAATAATGGCTCCGATGGTCAGCGCCCCCCAGCAGATCGACTGGTACCGCCCGGCTGTTTTTTCATCCGATTGCTGCACCACCAGCCCGTCCGCGATAACATCGGTAAAGCCAAGGCCGATATTAGCGATCATAATCGGGATCGCGTAAGTAATGAACGAGTCCGCGAACTGCCAGATCCAGAGCCAGCTCAGAACCGTGATGAGGGGCATGATGTGAAGGTAGGGGCGCCGGCGGTAGCCTCGGATCGGCACTAAATCAGTCAGAAATCCGTAAATCGGTTTTATGCTCCACGAGATGGTCGGGAGGGCCGCCAGTATTCCCAGCTGAACAAAATCCAGCCCCAGTTCATTACGGGTAAAAAGGAACTGGGCCAGGGCGGAAATGCCCACCGCCGCCTGTACAAAATAGACAGCGGAGAAAAAGAGTTCATTTTTAGAGAAAGGAAATCGCAGTTTCATAATGGTCAGATTACATTATGGACAGTTTATCATATTTACCGGGCATTATTGATTTTAAGGGCTTTCCAAAGTAAAATAGCTTTGTTTAAAAATAAAAAAATAAAATGGAAAATTTTAACCCCGGCCCGGGCCAGCCTCAGCCTGCTTCGCAGTCTCAGGAAAACCCCGGTTTTATCGTGCTTCTAAAAACCACTTTTCAGGTTTTTGCGAAAAGCTGGACCCACTTTCTTAAACTGACCTTAGCCTTAATCCTGCCATTTATTGTGATCGGCGGACTTCTGTTTGTTGCAGCGGTTTCAAAAGCTGCGCCAAAACTACCGGGACCTGCCGAGACAGCCGTTACAGAAACTACGGAAAGTTCGGGCGCTGCTAATACTGAAGGGAGGACAATCGGAGATATCATTGAAACCATTGAGGCTAATCAGGGGGAGGGGGCCACAGGGCTTTCGGAAACGGGAACAGCAGAGGGAGCTATGGTGGATGAAACAGCTGATGGCGCTATGGAAGAGAGTGATTCCCTGTCAGATGAGGATGTGAATTTTAAGATGACCTTTCCGATGGGCACCTCTGAAGAAAGCTCATCATTTGGATCAGTCGCAATTGCGCTCATGACGGGGATGGCGACTATTTTGATGATAGTGATGATCCCATTAGCCCTTTATTATTTCGTAATCATATTGGCTTTCATCCGCCTGGCAGTCGTCGCCTCCCAGGGTGAAGAAATTCATATCGGAGACATCATCAAATGGTCTTTTAAAAAGTTATTTTCCTTCATTTGGCTTTCTTTGATGGTGGGGGTGTATGTGGGCTGGCCCTTCATTCTCGTGGGGATAGCGTCCTCTTATTTAGGAACAACCGTCAATATCGTATTGGCGCTTGCGGCTTTCGGTTATGTCATTGCTGTTTTTCCAAGAGTAATATTCGCTCAGTACGTTTTAGCCGAAGGAGACAAAGCCGCCAAAGAAGCTTTTTTAGCCTCCATTGCGGTTGCCAAAGGTCATTGGGGAAAAATTGTGGGGTATATTTTTCTCCTCAGTTTACTTGGAGGAATTGCATCCGGAGCCATTACCTATAGTTTAAAATGGATTGGCACAGCAGGATACATTTTGCACATCCTGCTCTCATTATTTTTGACTTACATCGGCCCTATTTTTTACTACGGCTTATACAGCCTCTGTAAGGTTGAAAACGAATCGAAGGCTTAATCACATTTAAAAAACCCTCCCCATTTGTCATCCCGGACCATGTGCTGAACTTGATTCAGTATTGATCCGGGGATCTGGGTCGGGTTTTTATTTTTTTGTTTTTCTCTGCGTGAGCAGGATAGTCAAGTGCGCCCCGCCAGAGGCGGGGCGGGGAGGACTAACTACACCCAGAGGTTTCACCGCAATCCAGACATTTGTAGCAGGTGCCGTTCCGGATCATATTAGAGCCGCAGTTGTGGCACATAGGAGCGTCATCATTTTGGAAAGCGTGAGGTGTTCCGTGACTTTGAGAGGTAATAGCGCCAACAGCCACTTTTGCCTTTTTTTCTTTAACTTTCGTTTTTTCAAGGGCTTCGATGAGTTTGAGTTCTACATCACTGGATGAACTGCCGACTTCAGGTTCGCTGATTTGAATTAAACTCCGGATAGCGGGGATAGCGCCTTTGGCCGACATGGTTCCTTCCGCGTAAGCTTTATCAATCAGCATGCCGTTGTGATACTTTTTCGCATTTTCTTTATCCAGGAATTTAACCGCCAGCCATCGGCCGAGATAATCCATAATAGATTTTACGATTGGAATTTCTTTGTTACTGGTCATTCCGGAAGGCTCAAAGCGGGTATGGGTGAATTTGGTGATCAGAACTTCGAGCGGCACACCGTATTGGAGGTTGAGGGAAATAGAAAGCGCCAGAGCGTCCATAATACCGGAAAGGGTGGAACCTTCTTTACTCATTTTCACAAAAAGTTCACCCGGGGCGCCATCATCATACAGGCCGACGGTAAAATACCCTTCATGTCCGGCGATGGCGAACTTGTGGGTGATAGATTGCCGCTCTTCACTGAGCTTGCGGCGGAGCGCTCTTTTGGTGATTTCAACCTCTTTAATCTCAACCTTAGAATCTTCCTTCTTCTTTGTTTTAGAAGAAGTGTTGAGAGGCTGGGAAAGCTTACAGCCATCCCGGTAAATCGCGTTGGCCTTAAGGCCGAGCGTCCAGCTTTTATGGT
>CAZSOH010000030.1:0-7669 GCA_964608535.1 uncultured Candidatus Peribacteria bacterium | reverse complement strand
GCCTTCCCCACCGTCTGCTTTTCCTCAGCAGACAGATCTTTAAGCGACTTCATAATGTCTCCAAAAAGCCCCTTCTTGCCAAAATATTTCACCTCCACATCTTTTACTTTTTGATCAGACTTTGCAGCCTTCAGGTCGTTCAGCATTCCTGCTTTAAGTTTTTCAATCTTAGATTCCATAAATACAGCTAAAGTTCGCCCATCATTCTACTGGATAGTGAAGAAAATGGAAACTCGAACTGAAAACTGTTTACTCGAACTGAAAATTATTTAATTCGTTCAATCTCCGCCCCCAGACTGTTCAGTTTTTCATCCAGCTTTTCATAACCGCGATCAATATAATAGATATTACTGATTTCAGTCTGCCCTTCCGCCGCCAAAGCCGCCAGAAGCACACCCGCGCCCGCCCGAATATCACAGCTGTTCACGCAAGCGCCTTTTAAATGAACCGGACCTTCAATTTCTGCCTGATAAGCATTCAGAATCTTGGGTTTCAGCTTCATCTTTTCCAGCTCATACAAATACTGAAGCCGGCCGTCAAATAATGTTTCAAAAATAAAACTGGTTCCTTTAGCCTGTGTAAGGAGAGCTGCGAAAGGCGCCTGCAGATCAGTTGGAAAACTGGGGAATATCGCCGTCTGAAGCCGGATCGCCCTCAAGTGTTTTGACGGAAAAACTCTGACACGATCGTCTCCCAGTTCAAACTGCACTCCCACCTCCCGGAGCTTTTGCCAGAAAATATCCAGATGATGCGGCACAACATCAAGAATTTCCACATCGCCCTGAGTAATGGCAGCCGCCAAGACCAGTGTTCCCGCCTCAAGGTAATCGGACGTAATTCTGTATTCACAGCCTTTTAGTTTTTTAACGCCCTCAATTCGTAAAGTATGAGTCCCGACACCCGTGATTTTTGCTCCCATTTTATTCAGAAATTCACACAAATCCTGTACATGCGGTTCAGAAGCGGCCAGCCGGATGGTTGTTTTTCCCTTGGCCAGCACCGCTGCCATGATCGCGTTTTCAGTCCCCGTTACACTGGCTTCCGTCATAGTGAACTTCGCTCCTGTCAAATGCTCAGCCTGCAAATGGATCAGTTCACTGTCCTCCAGCACTTCGGCGCCATAAGTTTCCAGAGCGGTAAGGTGGGCATCCACAGGACGCTTCCCCAGTACGCACCCTCCCGGAAAAGCCAGTCTGACATCGCCATTCCGGACCAGAAGCGGAGCTAAAAACAGAATTGAAGCTCTCATTTTACTGACCAGTTCATGGGGTATTTCAACATTCGCGACCGCCCTGGCATGAATCTTAAGGGTATTCTCCGAAAATTCGGTCTCAACCCCCAAAAAATGTAGAATATGCTGAATCGTATAAATATCCGCGATATCCGGCACATTCGTTAAAGTAACCGGCTGATCAGTAAGAAGAGAGGCGGCAATAATCGGCAGTGCCGCATTTTTTGACCCTCCTACCTTCACCTGCCCCTTTAACTTCCTCCCCCCTGTAATTAAAAATTTATGTGTATGCAATTATTTTTGAATGAATAAGGGCTAAAGACTTAGGACATAAGACTTGTTAAGACTTGAGACCTGAGACGTTTTGTGTTATAATATAATGATAATATATTGAGAAAAGTCTTTCTTAAAGCTGAACCTTTCAGTATGACGCTATTCTATGTCACATTATTGATTCTCACAACGGTAATTTGGGGTTATGTGTTCTACAAAAGAGATTACCATCCCCAGCCGCTAAAAGTAATTCTGCAAAGTTTTGGTGTCGGTTTATTTGCGATGATGCCTGTTTTTGCATACCGCTATACATATCAGCACTTTCTGCCAGCGTTGTCCGAGTTCAGAATATTTGAACCTTTAGTCAGTTCTTCGTTATTTGAAGGCCTGTTTGTATTCCTTTTCAACTTGGCCTTGCTCTCCGTCATATTACTGACCCTAAGCGGGATTATGTCTCTCATATTAAACTTTTTCAGTCATACCGTCCTGATCAATTTTAAAAATGCCCTGAAAGATGAACCGCTGGGATTTACAACAGTAAGCTTGTTTTTAGGATTCACAATATTTTTACAAACCTTAGCTCAGAACACCTTCAAAATATCAGTGATAGGAACAGCCCTGGGGACAATCCTCTTCCTGGCTGTAATCGAAGAATATATCAAACATCTGATGGTCCGAATCACTGATGATAAAAAATTAAAAGATATCGATGACGCCATTACGTTAAGTATTGTGGTAGGACTTGCTTTCGCCTTTGTTGAAACCATCATTTACAGCGTTATTGCCGGCGATATGGGCCTTATTATCTACCGGGCAATGATCAGTATTCCAATCCATTTAGTCGCCTCCGGTATTTTTGGTTATTATTATGGCCTGGCACACTTTGCCCAGCCCATTATGAAATTAGACAGTAAAGAAGAAAGTCCGCGACGAAAGTGGCTGGCAAAAGCGTTAACCCTCAAAAGATCAACGGTCTTTCATGAAGAAAAAATGATCGAAGGAAT
Organism: uncultured Candidatus Peribacteria bacterium; assembly: GCA_964608535.1. GTDB lineage: Bacteria > Patescibacteriota > Gracilibacteria > UM-FILTER-43-11 > UM-FILTER-43-11 > JAJDCE01. The sequence continues at coordinate 5,161 of CAZSOH010000030.1, read as the reverse complement.
GCTGTTCGCGACCCTCTTTCACGCGAGTATGAATTTGCTCTTCGAATTTAATCTGGGATTCTTATCAGTTCCGCTGATTATCGCCGGAATTGTCGTACTGTTCAGGCTATACAAACTGGGAAAGGTCGAAGGCCTTCTTATTGCGCGCCTACGACGAAAAATGCGTAAGCTTAAACCATTACCAGGCCGGAAGACTAAAGTTTACGCCGCGGCTCGATAATCAGCCTCGTCATCATTTACAGTTAACCTCAAACCATCCCCCTCCCTTTCAATAATCCACCTAAGCTTCTCACGAAGATGGGCAATGGGAACAACCCCCGCCTGAATCAGGTCGCGTACTTCGGAGGTTAAATTACCCTTCTCCCATTCCTCGCGTAACAAATCTCCAAATTCTTCAAAAGTGATTTTCCGAGACCAGGCGGGAGTCATATGTTTAAATTTAATTCTAACTATTATATCACTTTTCCCCTCTGGAATCAAGGATGAAACAAGATGAATACAGGGTAAAAAACAAAAAAATATTTCCTTAAAACAAATAGACTGCTAAAATGTACCTATTCAAATCCTAACCATCACAAAAGAACATGAAGAATCAAAAACAAATCCTCACCATTATCATTATCATCGTATTGGCCGCTCTCGTATGGGTATTTTACCTGAAAGACGCGGTTGCCCCCGGAGGAACAGAGAATGAAACCCCCGTTGCCGAAGATGATGGAAAATATGTTCCTGAGCTCAACAACACCCTCGAAACTTCAGTCACCGTCGTCAATCCAAACAGTCCTGCTGGCGGGAACGGCACCCAGTAAAACTGAACTATCCAACTGATAAAAATATTGTCATTAGTAATTTAGCTATTGACAATATTTTTAAAATCTAGTAAATTAACCACCAAATTTAAAGCCCTCGCCCTAACGACACGAACGTTAAATGCCAGCATGGGCTTTTAATTTACCTCCCGCTTTAACTCATAACGGCTCCTCCCGGGCAATTATGAAACGAATTCTATGCGGGATCGTCACCGCGATTATATTTTTACAGCCGGTCAACCTCATTGCTGAGGAGCCTGTCTTAAGCGAACCGGAAAAACTCATTATCAGCGAAATAATGACAGGGTCAGAAGTTAATCCTGAAAAAGATGTTTGGATTGAACTTTTCAACCCAAACCCAAACCCGATTTTCCTGAAAGGATGGCAGATCAGAGGGGTGACAAAAGGCGGCCGATGGATCGATATATTTGACGGTTCAGGGCTATCTGTTGAACCGGGAGGTTTTTTCCTGATTTCTTATTATTCCAACAGCAGATCTTCAGCCCTGGCTGTAAAACCGAACATACAGAAATCATCTTTAGCCTTTCCAGATAATCCGATAAACATTGAGCTTAAAAATGCTTCAGGCGAAGTAATCGACACAGCCGCTATTGAAACGACTGCCTCGGAAGAATTCAGATCCTACAAACGGACCAGCCCGGAAGCGGATGGAACCATGCCCGAAAGCTGGCAGGTCTCAACAACGCAAACCAACCTGAAAGAAGGATTGTCAAAAACATTCGCCACCCCGGGCGCAGAAAACAGCAGCGATACAGTTGAGGGCGAGGAAAAAACCGAACCCGAGGCTGTAGAGACGCAGGGATCTGCGTCTCCTGAAGAAGAAAAGGAAGAAAAAATAATCGAAGAAACAGTAGTCTGGTATCCCGATTACGAACTCATCAGCGAAATCATGGTGAATCCGGAAGGAAAAGACACGGAAGGGGAATGGATTGAACTCTTTAATCCAACGCCAATCGCCGTCGATCTGGGCGGCTGGTATCTGGATGACGGGGAAGGGGGGAGCAGCCCTTTTCGGCTTCGGGATAATACATGGCTTGGCGGCGGCTCATATAAAGTTTTCTCGGAGCCAGATCTGAAACTTTCCTTCAAGAACTCCGAAGATGAGGTCCGGCTTTTGGATCCAAACCAATCCCCGAAAGAAGTGATTCGATATAGTGAAGCCAAGGAAGGCTGGAGTTACGCGAAAAATCCGGAAAATGAATTCGTGTGGACCCCCATCATCACTCCAAACGCCCAAAATACTTTCCCGCCCCCGCCCAAAAGCTACCTGCCGGATTCAATTGTTTTCGTGAACGCTCTGCCTAACCCGAAGGGAGAAGATGAAGGGAATGAAATCATTAGCCTGAAGAGCAATTTAGGGGATTCAATTGATCTGAGTGATTGGAAAATCCAGAACAAAAAAGAAAAAGAATACTACTTGTCAGACCTCCGGATAAACTCACAGGAAACGATTGAAATCAAAACAGCGGATTACGGCTTTTCCCTCATAAACAAAGAGGATCAGATAAGTTTAATAGATCCTTCCGGCAACTTAATTGACCAGATCAGCTGGTCTGACGCGAATGAAGAACGGCTGATTTATCCAAATGATTATTTCACAGATGGCATAACCGGAAAAGTGGTTTCAGTAACAGATGGAGACACATTAAAAATCACAATAAAAGATGTGGAATTCACTGTCCGGCTCATCGGCATTGACGCCCCGGAAAGCGTCCACCCGACCAAACCCGTTGAACCATTTGGGATTGAAGCAAAAATGTTCCTGGAAAACAATCTGGCAGGACAAACCGTAAAACTTGAATTCGAAGAAAATAAATTCGACAAATACAATCGGCTGCTCGCCTATGTTTATTCAGAAAATCGACTGCTCAATGCGGAACTGATCCAATCAGGACTGGCGAGAGTTTACGACTATTTCCCCTTCCGGAAACTGGATGAATTCATACAGTCAGAACAAGAGGCAAAAGAACAAAGGGTTGGGGTGTGGAGCAATACAGGCAGAACTGAAGGGGAGGATAATAATCCTCGCAATGAAGAAGGCGAGGATAATAATCCTCGCGATGAAGAAAATGAAGTGAAGGAAGCAAAACCCCATTCGCCTGAAGGCGAGGATAATAATCCTCACAATAAAGAAAGTGAGGAAAACGAAGTGAGTGAAATAAAATGCCCCACCGACGGCCTGAAAATTGCCTCATTCATGCCCAATTCAGAAAAAGGAAAAACGCAGGAATACATAACATTAACCAATGAATCAGACCAAAAAATATGCCTGCATGGATGGCAACTGGATGACGGTTTGGGAATCGGGTCAAAACCTTTTTCTATCAAAGGAGGAGCGATTATGCCAGGAGGAATCCGAACCTTCAGAAAACAGGAAACCAAGCTCAACTTAAACAACAAAAATGACTGTGTGAATCTGATCAGCCCAATCGGCAAAACCACAGACAGGATTTGCTACGCCAACACACACAAAAATGAAATTTTCACCCACAATGGCGGGAATCGGACACCCAAAAAAAACTACGCGAAGCAGTCCCACGTTCCGACAAAGTCGGAACAGCCCCACAAAAGGCCAACAACAGATTACCAATGGGAACTTAAAAACGAATCTCTCACTGGAGAAATTGTCTTCATTTATGAAGATGGTGAAGTATTTTATGTAAAAAATGAAGATAAAATCACACCCATCTCATACGCCAACAGCCAGGTCAGCCTATCCGCTGCCAAAACACTACTGGATTTAAACAGCAATGTAGAACTGGACGTACGAACGAACGGAAATGACCGGGAATTGATCGCCATCAGCCAAAGCCAACGATCATCAGCGGCAGCAAAACAGAAGAGCGTGTCACCCAACCATTGGCCCTTATGGCTCATTCTGCTTTCAGGCTATCCGGCCTTATGGTTTTATTTCAAAAGGAAAGCCCAAACGTCATCCTGAATTTAATTCAGGATCCCTGCAAATACATATAACATAGGATTCTGAATCAAGTTCAGAATGACCGAATACAACGAAAAGCTTACAGTTTATAGCTGGGTGAGACTTGAGACTTAAATCGTGAGACTGTAAAATGATAATGATTTAACAAAAACAAATGACCTACATTCTCCTCATTCTCGGCTTTGTCTTCCTGATCAAAGGAGCGGATTTACTCGTGGAAGGCTCAAGCTCGCTCGCCAAACGGATCGGTGTATCCGACATCGTGATCGGACTTACCATTGTTTCACTTGGAACCTCCGCCCCGGAACTACTGGTTAATATCATCGCGAGCCTGAAAGGAAACGCGGACATCGGGATCGGGAATATTCTGGGAAGCAATATTTCTAATATCTTCCTGATTCTGGGAATTTCGGCCCTGATCTACCCCTTAAAAATTAAAAAAAATACCACCTGGAAAGAAATTCCGATGAACCTGCTGGCAGGCCTGGTGCTACTGGTAATGGCCAATGATGTCTTTATTGATAAGGCGAATACTTCTGTGCTGAGTCGGGTGGACGGAATCATCCTGATGATCTTCTTCATTAAATTCATGCACTACACCATCGGGCTGGCGAAAGCCAATAAAGAAAAACATGACGGTCAGCACAAACACAAAGTCCCTAAGGCTATTGCTATGACTATTTTAGGGATTGTGGGGCTCGCGTACGGGGGGCAATGGGTAGTGGACGGCGCAGTCGCGCTAGCCAGCCATTTCGGCCTCAGCGAAGCCTTAATCGGGTTAACCATCGTAGCGGTCGGAACCTCTCTCCCCGAACTGGCCACTTCCGCAGTCGCCGCCTACAAACATAAAACCGATATTGCGATCGGTAATGTCGTCGGCTCCAATCTGTTCAACATTTTTTGGGTGCTGGGTTTAAGCGCGGTTATTAAACCTATCCCGTTTAAAGCCAGCCTTAACATCGATATATTCGTCTACTTAATTGCGGCTGCTATGTTATTTCTCTCCAGTTTCACCCGAAAAAAAAATCAAATCGACCGAAGCGAAGGATTCATTTTTATTCTGGCCTACATAGGCTACATCATCTTCTTGATTATCAGGGGCTGATCAACTACACTTCCACCCATAATTCAACAATGTGAAGAGTTTTTTCAAAAAAATAATTACCTTTCTGCTGACAGGCAAAGCAAAAAGATACCTGAAAAAAAACCGGATACAGGTAATTGCGGTAACCGGAAGCATAGGTAAAACAACCACCAAAGAAGCCATTTTTCACATCCTGAAAGATAAATTTAAAGTTCACAAATCCCCTCAGGGTTTTAACACAGAGCTGGGTATCAGTCTGGCTGTTTTGCAGGAGGAAAAATCCGGTTTCAGCTCTTTAGCAGCGTG
>CAZSOH010000029.1:0-7685 GCA_964608535.1 uncultured Candidatus Peribacteria bacterium | reverse complement strand
GATGTCGCCCCCACCCTATCTTCCTACACCGCCACCGATAACCCCGCTCCCACCGCCGGAGGCTCCGACACCGTCACCTTCTCAGCAGCGCTCGTCGACAACAACGGAGATAACGACGTCACTGCTGTCGAAGGAATTCTCTTTGACGCCGATGCCGTTACCAATACCTGTACTGCCGATGAGAACGACTGTTACATCGTAAGTTCCTGTACCCTCTCTAACCAAAGCACTCCCGGAACCGGAAAGACCGCCACCGGAACAGACGCCAACTTCACCGCCACCTGTAACGCCACCTTCTGGTTCAACGGAAACGCCTCTGCCAACTGGGAAGTTCACGTCAACCCTACCGACGGCCTTGGTCAGGAAACCGGCCTGGCTGACTCCAATGCCAATGTCACCAATCCTTCCCTTCAGGGGGTGGATGTGGTTGAGGTCTCTATAGCCTATGGCGCGGTGGCTATTGGCGCTACTTCTACCGGCCAGGAAACCAGCATGGGCAATGTAGGAAACCAGATCCTGGATATTTACGTCGACGGCACTACAATGTGTACCGATTATCCTACTTGTTCCGGCGGTACGATCGCAGTAGGTCAGCAAAAATGGCATCATAACTCTTCCACTTTCGATTGGGATACCACTGGACAGGCCGGCCCGTACGCATTGGTGGGTACAGCGAGCGGGACAGGAGATGCTACAGGATGTTTAAACAGGGACATCGCCGTCCGTAACGACCATACCCTTACCACCACCAATGAATCCATTTGGTGGAAATTAAGGATCCCGTCCGCACAGGCGGTAGGAACTTATACAGGTCAAAATACCTTTGCCGCTACATTAGGCAGCACTTGTTCAACGGGGCAGAGTTACTAGAATTTAGGCTATTTGTCGAATTTATAGAATTGGCGTAGTTCTGCAGGATGATTAAGTAAACGGTTTAACTTAATCCGGAAGTCGCTGTAGTCGCCTTCTTTTAATCCTAAATGGTCATCCCGAAAAGCCTGTGTGGTATGTAGCCCCCTGACAATCTGAAGCAGAACCGTAAATACCTTCCAGTTTTTATCGATGATCATCAGATGACCTCGGTTATAAACCTCACTGTGTCCCCTCAGAATATCTTCAATATGTCTTTGGCCAGTGATCGAGTTAATATTCATAACATAAAAACCTTTCCCAAAAGCGTTATCTTGGGGCTTAATCGCCGCGTGCATAGCGGGGATATCTGACTCCTGATCTCCCATATGCATATAAATTTCATTTCCGTTCGCGTTTATCTGACTGGCAGTGTATTCCTTATTTTCAGCAAGCCCCCCATGATCAAGAGGTTTATCGCGATAGTCATAAATCAATTTACCGTCACTATTGCGCTGGGTATGAAGTTGCAATGGGTAACAACGGTCTTCTATTTCAAAATGGTGCCGATAACCTGCCAATGCCTCCGCGGGCATACCGGTTACAAAGGTCGGAGTTAAACCTAAATAATGGATAAGTCTAAGTACAGGTTTGGAAAACCAATAGAGTTCCCGCTTAACATCCCTTGAGGCAAACGCATTCCCAATCCTGAATACATCCCTAACCTCCATACCGGATAGCATCGTTGAATAACTTTTATTCATCTGCCTGATTAATTCTTCATACGGTCCTTTATAGGTTCCGTCTTCTAATTGCTGAATAAGATTTAATAATTCACCAAATGCTGCCTGGTTCCGATGGCGGTCTGTTTCGGAAACACTTTTGATTAAATTAGCGTAAGCGCCGCTACGGCTCAGCTCTCGCACAAAGCGACCCATCACAAATGGCTGAGCCAAAGTTCCGTCGACATCAAACATCGCAACTCTGTTTCCAGAAGAAAGTTTGCCATAAACAGGGCTATCGGCATTTTCGGAGCCATTAGATTTTACCGGTTTCCGCAAATCAGGCATTTCAGCCAGCTGCTCATACCAGCACCACACATCATCTTCCGGAGTAATAATAAGCCGTTCAGAATCCTCCCGGCGAGAAGGTTTTGTGGCTGCAATTACCAAATCTCCATCAGACGGCTGATCCGAAACTTGAGAATCATGTAAAACGTCTTCAGCGGCCGCGGCATCATAAAGCTCTCCGGCGGCGAACTTCTGCGCTTCATAAAAAATCTGAGGCAGCTCAGCTGAGAAATCAAATTTCTCTGTTTTAGGGAAGAATAAATCAATTTTCCCTTTTAGGGCTTCGGGTATTTCTGCTGAACCGATCATAACAATAAAAGGCCTTTGAGGTAAGTCATTAGCAAAGTCAATCAGGGTTTCCCCATCTGTTTCATTGCCGTCGGTCACATCAATCATTAATAAATTACAACGCTGCAGTTCCTCTTTTTCCGCGCTTAAGATATCCAATACCCCCTCTGCTGAGCTATAAGCCCGAATCCGTTCAACGGGTAAATCCATTTTTTCAAGTTCCGTTTCCGTCGTTTTCAGGATGCCATTATCGCGATGGCCGACCACAAGAGTATTGAGCGGGATATGCCGGACACTTTCAGGCGAGGCCTGAAAACCTTTTCTGCCTAGCGGTTGGAGGGCAATTTTTTCCCGGATTTCTCTGATAATTTCCGGTAAAAAATCAGCAAGTTCAGACCGGCTCACCTGAATATCGGCCGCATCCATACCACCTTCTTCGCCGTCATTGTAAACACTCACCAGATAGGGGCAGAGCGTTTCGTCGATAGATTCCCTGACGATTTCAAAAAAATTCCTGCCACCCATGTCATCGCCCACAACCAAAAGATGAGTCCGTCTGTCACGGCTCATATCAATACTTTTACCTAGTTCAATTAGGGTTTTACCTGCTGTATCTGACCATTGAACATTTGCCGCGTTTTGCCTTTTAAGTTCTGTAATGATCTGCTGCCTTACATCCATTCTGATTTCGGCAACAAACGCATTTATTCCGCCGGTAAATAGTTTTTCTGTGGAGTCAGCCATAATATAAGAAATAAGGCGATTATTCTAACATAAACTTAAATTAAGTCAATATTATCTGCCCATACCTATATATATAATTCAGGCATGAGATTATTCATTGCCATCAAAGTGCCGGAAGCCCTTCATAAATACTGCCGGGAATTACAGCAGAAGTTTAAGGGGATAAAACCGGCAGACGACTTTCATATCACGCTGCAGTTTCTGGGTGAGGCAGAGGATCCTCAGTCCATCATCGACAAACTGTCAAAAATTAAGCTCACACCCTTCAGGATTATGCTGGGTGACCCGGTTCCTTTTCCAAGTCCGGACAAGTCGTATGGAATCTGGATTGAATGCCTGCGATCTGAATCTCTCAATAAGCTCGCTGAAAAAATTCGCCAGCACATGTCAGATTTAGGCTATCGTGCCGACAAACTCTTTAAGCCCCATGTCACCTTGGGCCGTTATAAAAATTCCCGCGCCTGCCCGCCCATGGAGGGCAGATGGGAATCTAAGGGGAAAAAGAGATGGTTAACTGTCCATCATTTTGAGCTTATTCATAGCATTCAGACAAAAGGTAAGCACAAATATAAAACTCTTGCCACATTTTAGAAGTAGTGTCTGACTTATTGCTAAAATAATGGTAACAGATATAATGAACTGGTGTATTTAATTATGCATTTATTTCATAATTTTAGACCTATGAAAAATAAATTTATTAAACGGCTGGCCAGTATTGTGGCCCTTTTGATGCTGACTGGCCAAATTAGCTTACCTGCTTACGCGGTAACAGACGACACATCTGCTTCCGACGACACCGCTGTCACCACGGCGGCCGAATCAAATGACGATAGTACGATGGAAGATTCATCAGACGCAAACGGAACCGAGGATACGGAAATGAGCGACTCAAGTGATGACAGCACGATGTCCGACTCAGGAAGTGATGACAGTATGGAAAAAGAAGAAGACGTCTCACTCAGCGAAGAAGTAGATGAAGACAATGTAGTTGATGTGCTATCCAGCGATACGGAGGATGTGTCTGAAAATCAGGGCGACGACCTGGCAGAACAGGCATCTGACGATGTATTGAAAGATTTAGAAGGTAAGTCCGATGATGAATTGGCAGCATCATTAAAAGGAATTGAAGATGATATTGCAAATGAAATCCAGAACCTTGAAAAAGAAGCTGAAAAGAATCCGGCTTTAAGACTTAAGATCCAAAAACGGATCATGCACCTGAAAGCGCTTCGCACTAAATTGCGTGTAAAACTGCTTAAAAAACATGTTAACTTGGTAAAGAAGATAAAAAAAGCCACTGAAGCCCGAAAAATTTATGAGATCCGATGGGGAAATCTGACCGGGAAGCGCGAAAGATGCAAGGGGCTGACCTTAAACGATTTAAGAACAGCTTTAAGCAACCGAAGAAATGCAGACGGGGCAGAAACTGAAGATGGGGATCGTGAAATTCCAGAAAAGTGTCAGGATCAGGAAAACCGGGTGGAGTATTCCGGTAAAATTTCGGTCGACAAAGGAACGCTTAAAGTCCACAAAAAAGTTCTTTTTGAAAAAAATGATTCAGTCACAACCGAAAGTGGTTCTTCTATCGCTTTTGATTCTGTGATTGCTGGTCATTGGGATGGGCTGATTGTTGAATACATGCCTGAAGAAGGGCAGGAAGAAAAAGTAAATGTTACTGTCAGTATCGGTGATCTGGATAAGACTTATGTAGGCGCTGAAGTGTTAGGGCGAAAAAGAATCGGCAATAATCATATGATCGAAATTAAAAATTTGGGGCAGGCGCTCAATAGTCTGGCTAAAAACGCGAAAGATAAATTAGTAGAATACAAAGTAAAAATTCAGGATAAAGCCAATAAATTACGTGATAAGATTGATCGCTTCCGCCTGCTTAACAAAGGCGGGGAAGGTGCCGATGAATTAGAGGAAGCTGTAGACGAAGCTGGTGAATATAACTTCGACGACGAAACCTCTGCCGAGGTACAGACCGCGATTGATAGCGCGGTCAGCGCCCTGGGAGACGGAGCCTCGAAAGAAGAAATTAAAAAAAGAGCAGAACAGCTCAGAGAGCACCTCAAAAATTTGAAAGAGAAGGCAAAAAGCCTAAAGTTCACCAAAAAACTGATTCCGTTCAAGGATACTGATGACGACCAGTGGTATACCGGTTATGTGTCTACTGTAAAAAATAAAGGAATCATCAGTGGCTATAAAGATGCTAACGGAAATGATCTGGGTGAATTCCGTCCAGGTAATAATATTACTGTGGCAGAAATCCTTAAAATTGGCTTAGAAACCGCGGGGAAAGGAAAGAAAAAAGATGGAAAACCAACTCTTCAGGCAGCGGCAAACCATTGGGCAAAAGAATACGTGGCTGAAGGAGAAGATCTCGGTCTTGATCTGGTAAAAAGCGATACTGACCTTAATCGTCCGGCTACCCGTGCCGAAGTAGTGCGCATGATGCTCGAGGCGCTTGGTGTTAATCCTGATGACATCACTAAAACCAGTTTCTCCGACCTTTCCAAACTCCATAAGGACGCAAAATTCATTGAATACGCGAAAGAATTAGGCATCATTAGTGGAGACGCAGGCAAAAACACCTTCCGTCCTGATGATCCGATCAACCGTGCGGAAGCCGCTAAGATTTCTAATCAGATTCTGGAAACTTTAGTGGGTGACACTGAATAATCTGGTTATCCAATAGCAAAAACCTAAGACCCCCGCTGTACAGCGGGGGTCTTTTAAATGATTTCTGGTTATCATTCCTACCCCCCTGTCATTCCTGCGAAAGCAGGAATGACAAGTAGAATTCGAACTTTTAAAGTGGTCAACTTATTTTACTTGATTAGTGAACAAACGTTCACTATTTTAAGTATTACCAGAGGATAGCTAGCATCCTTAAATGGTAAATAGAAAATAGTAATTATTAAATAAATTTAAAATATGCTTATACAAAGTCAGCTTGAAAAATTAAGATCGTATTACCGTAAAACGGGCACATTGCCCAACTATGCCGAAATGCAGAACATACTGGGCTACAAATCCAAAAGCTCCGGATACTATCTGGTGAATAAAATGGTGCAGTATGGATTCCTTAGGAGGAAAAACCACAAAATTCTGCCGGGCCGGAATTTTATGGGACTGCCTTATTATCAATCTGTTAAAGCCGGCTTGCCCGGCCCCGCCGAAGAGGAAACAAACGACAGGATGTCTCTTGATAAATTTTTGGTGGATAAGCCTAATAGTACCATTCTGATCCGGGTAAAAGGAGACAGTATGGCTGGCGCCGGAATCATGGAGGGGGATATTGTCATTGTTGAACGCTCAGGAAGTGCGGGGAATGGTGACATCGTGGTCGCGAACCTGGAAGGGGAGTTTACCGTCAAAACCCTAATCCATAAAAATGGACGGCTGTATCTTGAGCCCGCCAATCCTGATTATCCGGTTCTCGACCTTGAAAGTTTCCCATCTCACTCATTGGTCGGGATTGTGCGCGGCATTGCCCGTAAATATGGTTTCCAAAAGGCTTAGCGATGAGCGAATGAATTTGCCTTTGTTTTGACGGAAGGAAGGAACAAGATTAAAATAACCTTATGATAAAAATATTAAATCAATCATACCGGAAAGGCTTAAGTTTCGGCCTAACTTCAGGGGTAATTACAACCTTAGGACTGTTGGTAGGGCTGCATGCCGGTACCCATTCACGGCTGGCAGTCACTGGGGGAATTATCGTGATTGCTATTGCAGACGGCGCGTCTGACGCGCTTGGGATGCACATTTCGGAAGAATCAGAAAACGACTGTTCTCATAAAGAAGTCTGGCAGGCAACCATCGCCACCTTCTTCGCAAAGCTCTTTTTTGCCCTGACCTTTGTGGTCCCGGTACTGCTGCTGGAATTAGATGAGGCAATTTGGGTGAGTATTTTTTGGGGTCTGTTTATAATGGCGTGGGCCAGCTACCAGATTGCCAGAAATCAGAAAGAAAAAATCTGGAAGCCGATGAGTGAGCATGTAGGATTAGCGATAGCAGTGATTATTGTCAGCCACTATGTAGGAAAGTGGGTCGCAGTTATTTTTGGTGAAATGTAATCGATGTTCAAATTCTTCCTTATCGTTCATGGAGGACTCATTTTTATAGGCTTATTCCTTTTGCTTTTTTACGCGAAAATCGGTCATCAGCTGGACCAAAAAATGTCAGCTAAGGGTAAGATTAAGCTGCCCAAGGTCGTGAAAGTTTACGGATTAATCCTGCTGACATGGATTGCTATATCCTCAGCCTATTTTTTTCTTCAGCTGTTGACGTAAAACACAGAAACGTCACGATGTTCCAAAGCTCTAATGGCAGGCACTTCGTTAACCAACGCTTTTTTGCCGGTAAATTTATCAATAATATCTCTTTTTTCTTTCCCCCGAATTAGAAAAATAATTTTTTCACTATCTAAAATAGCCGGAAAAGTTAGAGTCATCCTATCCATGCCGTCCGGTGATTGTGTATGGGCAACTAAGCGGCTTTTTTCTGTCAGGGCAGGGTCATGAGGAAAGAGGGAGGCAGTGTGCCCATCCGTACCAAGCCCCAGCACAACCAAATCAAACAAAGGGCTTTCAAATTGTTCCAAAGTTTTTTGGTACTGGTCAACAATAGTCGGAATCAGATCGCGGGTATTATAATGGTAAAACCGCCGGAGATTTTTAACTTTGTCAGCAAGATTTTCCCTGATCATCCTGTGATTAGAATCAGCAG
>CAZSOH010000028.1:0-7798 GCA_964608535.1 uncultured Candidatus Peribacteria bacterium | reverse complement strand
ACTGAGAACGGATGGTTTTTTAATTTCTTCTTTGGGTTTTGTCATTCCCCTGATTGTGTCTGCGATTCTTCCAAACAGTTTTTTTGCCCCGGAGGCATCAACCGCTTTTTGGTACAAATCAAATTCCTTTTTTACCAGCGCGCTGTCTTCCAGCTCTCCGATAATCTGCTTATAGCCTTCAGCGCTGGGCTTTCCTTCCGCCCGGTCGGGATGACTGACCAGTTCGTAGAGGTCGTTGCTGATTTCGGTGATGTGCTTGATGTTGTTACTGCTTCTGACGCGTTCTAAGTTCCCGAGAGTGGTTTCGATTTCCCTGATCATGTCATTGCTGAACAGGTCCCGGTGTTCTTCGAGAACTTTTTTGGCGCTTATGATCACCGTGTCAATTTCTTTGATCACTTCATCATTGATCTTTTCTTCCGCGTCCCCGTTTTTATCCTTTCTTCTGTCCTCTTCTTTCTGGGTGGCCAGTTCCTCTTCCAGTTTTGCCTCATACCCTTCCAGCACTCCGGGGGCGTCCTGTTTTTCCGCCTCAGTCGCCGTGACCAGATAAAGGTTTTTGACTTTAAACTGGTATTCGGTTTTCAGTCTTTTAAACGCGTTGTAATCGTCGACGGCATCGATCGTTCCTTCTACCTCCTGATTATTAGGATCAATTCCTAAAAAAGTGAAGGTTTTAATGCCGCTTTTTTCTTTGCTTACCTCTTCCTCTTTTTTGAGTTTTTCGTACTGTTCCTCAGATATTTCTTCAAATGAAATAATCGCCACTCCCATTTTGTGGAGTTCCGTTTCGCCAGCCATCTGGTTTTCAGCCTCTAAAACACCTGATATTTTTTTGTTATCGTTGGTGAGCGCGGTGTATGAAAATTTCATTTTCTATTTTTATTCTAAATAAGGGTAGCACACTCTCTGAAAATCCACAATAATTATTTGGCTGATTTTCTGTTTATTTATCGTTCTGTTTTTTGATAAAAGTGTCGGAAATTTCGACAACAGTTTTCTATAGAGTGATTTTTGTCAACTGAACTTCGTTCTGCTATTCTCAACTTTCCGATACAATGGTGAATATAATCGTTTTGAATGAAGTACGCACAAGTGGTTTTGATGAAAAAGCTGGGAGAATTTGATGACGAGCTGACCTATTCAGTTGCTGAGGACTTAGTTAATCCCGGCAATTTTGTATCTGTTTTAATGCGAAACAAACCTCACTTTGGAATTGTAACGTCTTGTTCCGAAGAGCTCGCCGATGATCTTGAGCTTTCTAAAATAAAGCCAATTAATCAGGTGATTGAATCGGTTTCGCTCAGTGGCCATCAACTGAAGTTGGCACGTTTTATTTCATCCTATTACCGAACCTCAATGGCGCGGGCACTGCGCCTGTTTATTCCTCGTAAAATGTGGCAGGGAAATCTGGATGAGCCGGTCAGCGTTTATTATGAAGCTATGACTGATGAGCCCGGACGTCTTGGCGCCAAACAGGCGATCCTGTTTAACCTCCTTTCATCAGCCGGTAAGCCCCTTAGTCATGAAGAACTTGTAAAAACAGATGGTTATTCGCCGGCGTCGCTCGCGACACTGGTGAAGAAGGGGGTAATCACAAAAACTGCCTGTCCGCGTTTCAGTCTGCCTGCTGATTCTTCTGAAATTCAGTTTGATAAGCGTTTAACGAAAGATCAGACTGAGGCTGCTTCTCAAATTCATGAATCGAAAAGGCCTATACTTCTTCACGGAGTTACAGGGTCCGGCAAAACGGAAGTGTACCTTCGGCTTATTGCTGAGGCTCTTGATGCCGGTAAGCAGGCCTTACTCCTTTTACCCGAAATCGCTCTGACGCCTCAGATGATCCAGTATTTTGAGTCGTATTTCAAAGGCTGTATTGCCCTTTTTCACTCAAAACTCAGCGATACAAGACGGCTCGAGGAATGGTGGAAGGTCAAAAAAAGGACTGCTTCACTTGTGATCGGTTCGCGCAGCGCGGTTTTTGCCCCTCTTTGCAATCCCGGGCTGATTATCCTGGATGAAGAGCATGAGTGGACGTACAAGCAGGAATCTTCACCTTACTATTTAACTCATCGGGTGGCTGAAGAGCTTTCCGGGCTAACAGGCGCAAAGCTGGTTTTCGGAAGCGCGACGCCAAAAGCCGAAACGTATCAGAAAGCCAAAAGTAAAGAGTATCAGCTGGTTGAATTGCCCAAAAGGGTGAACGAGAGACCCATGCCCGGTATTCAGGTGGTGGATTTGCGCGAAGAATTTAAAAAACGGAATTTCTCAATTTTTTCTGATCTTTTGCGGCAGAAAATTGAAGGCCGTCTGCAGAAACATGAGCAGATTATTCTTTTTGTGAATCAGCGGGGGCATTCGAGCGCGGTGCTCTGCCGGGACTGCGGTTACACGGAGAAATGTCCGAATTGCGATATATCGCTCAAACTGCATTATTCATTCCGGGAATCAGGAATCAGGAATCAGGAATCAGCAAAATACAAGTCTGACTCCCGACTCCCGACTCCCGACTCCCAGTTAAAGTGTCATTATTGTGATTTTTCAAAGCAGCCTGAAATTGTTTGCCCGGAATGCCGTTCGCCTTACATCAAACACGTGGGGGTTGGAACGCAAAAAGTAGAGCAGGAGGTCAGAAAAAACTTCCCCGGAGCACGTGTGGTCCGCGCCGACAGCGACACGGTAAAGGCTTCAGCAGACTTTGAGTCTGTTTATCATTCGTTCCAAAGTCAGGAATATGACATTCTGATCGGCACCCAGATGGTGGCGAAGGGGCTTGATTTTCCTCAGGTCACTCTGATCGGCATTGTGCTGGCGGATATCGGTCTTCATATTCCGGATTTCAGAAGTAGTGAGCGACTTTTCCAGCTGGTGACTCAGGTGGCCGGCCGGTGCGGCAGGAGCGAGAAAGCCGGCGAAGTGGTTCTGCAGACCTATAACCCTGACCATCCCGCTTTTGAAAAGGCTTCCCGGTATGCTTATTCTGAATTTATGGATACCGAACTTAAATTCCGTGAAAAACTAAGTTATCCGCCCTACAATAAAATGGTTAAATTTACTGTGGTCGGAAGCGATGAGCGGAGGCTGGCGGAACACATTGAACAGGAGCAGGAACTTTTGGAGGATATCTTTAAAGTAAATCAGCTGCCTGTAAAAGTGCTTTCGGCTCCCGCGATGATCCCCAGGATGGGCGGACGCTATTATTATCATGTCCTGATCCGCGCTGAAAATCCCTTTCTCTTGTTTGAGCACTGGAAGCCGCCGCGCGGCTGGCGGGTGGATGTTGATCCGGTGAATACGGCCTAATCCTTTCCTTTTCCAATGTTGCCTCTCAGATACTGAAGCGCTGCCTGGAAGGTGCTTTCGGGCGCAGTATTTACCATGGCCATGGTGATGGCATCCATTTTATCGAAAACGTGATCTATGTGTGAGATTGTTGACAGGTCTTTAACCAGCTCTTCGTTTCCCGCATATCGCGGGTTTGATAAAAGGTAGTCCCTGACTTTAGCGCCCTGTTCTTCCGGTGAACTTTGCGCTGACTTCGAGTCGCGGATCAGTTCAAAAAACTGCGGGTCGAAAAAATCCAGGAAGCTCCTGATGTGGTCCCGATGTTCTCCTGTTGTCCATGTACCATGACTTCCAACTGGAGCTTCACGCGCGATGGCCCCCATAATACTGGCGTTCCCCCGAGTGTTGATATCGTTTGCCCCCCTGTTGTAAGCCACCCAGTCAATGATGCCGTCCGCCATCGCGATCCATTCGATCTGCCTGGCGAAATCACGTCTCGCTGTTGATTTGGGTTCTTTAGCATTGTGCTCAAGCCATTGCAGTGCTCCTACATAGGCGTTTTCTACCGCGGTATCCGCGACTTGCTGCTGGCCGGACCGGCCCGAAAGGAACCGTTTGGCCGTGTTCGCATCTCCCATGCAGGCGATGGCCCGTCCCCAGTCGTGGTCCCACACGCGTTCAGACACAGACTTACGGACGCGCTGAATGGTCATCGGGTCATTCTGTACTTCCTGCCAGTAAAAATCTTTAAAGTCGGTTTCAACTTTACCTTCTTTGAAACTGTCCGGGAATTCTTCCTGCGCGATTCTGATGTAATCATTTCGTGTCAGCGGCGGCGCTTTACTGTAGATCCACTGACAGGCTGGCCATTGGTCTAAGTATTTATCCAGCACCAGTCCGCGGTCGGCGTTCAGAAGGCCTTCGGCCATTCCGACCATCAGGTGGAACATCACGTTTTCCGCGTAGGATTTTCCGTTTTTAATCGAGTATTCCAGTAAAGCCTCGTATTCCTGCGGATCGACATTGTCACCGCTCCGGTGCTTTTGGAGCAGCTGATTGAGCCGGTCGGTGATCTGATCCTGGATCTTATCGCAGATGGCCATGTATTTCTGCTTCCCTCCGTCGTAATTACTTTCATTGTTCCGGTCTAAATCCAGGAACTCGTCGTAGTCCCAGATGTTCCCCATGGCCTGATGAAGCTTCTGTCGGAGCAGTGTTGGGTTTTTGAGCAGGGTTTCATCGCCGGGTACCAGCTGAACGGCGTTCTGCAGTTTGGTCAGTACGATCCATAAATTTTCATCCCGCCAGTCGATACGCCCTTTTTCGGCCAGAATCCTGAGGATGGCTTTGAACTGGTCCCTGTTGGGATCCAGTTCGGTGGCCATTTTTTCAATCAGATCCAAGAGTTCCCAGGCGTCTTTATTTCCCAGGCGATTCTTCCATTCGTCCACTTCCTCCGCCTGTGCCTTTTCAGCCCGCGCTTCCGCCTCCGTTCCGAATTCGCCGAATACCGGAATGGGCATTTTATCGAACAGAGAGGAGCCGATGCGGGCCGCATGGTCGGCGGTTTTCCGTTTATGGCGCCGCTCCATCCATTCTTTAATATCAGTGCCGAACTGGAGAAAGGCATCGATGGAAAGAAAAGCCGAACGGTTCCACATATCCCTGATGGGATTGATTTCATTGTTGGGCATGTTTTCGCCCACCTCTGCCATTTTACTGTTCATGTCCTTCAGGTCGTCTTTCACTTTTTTAATCCTCTCGCTGACTTTGTCGGTAAGGTATGCCGATGGCTCTTCGCCTAAATAATCGTTCAGTTCCGCTGTGTCATCGTTGAAATCTTTCATGACTTCCAGCAGCGATTTGCCCCCCGGAATCATACTGATGTATTCAGAGCTGAGCATGCGCTTGATTTCACGGTCGTTTTCTTCGATATCTCTTTTGTTCTGTTCGGCTGAACCTTCAGCCGGTTTTTCTTCCCCATCCCCCGAATCGCCGGGGGCATTATCCATCACATCGCTGGCTGATTCCGCCCCTTCGTAACCATGATATAAAGATTTGGGAAGTCCCATGGCTTCTTCTGTGATTCCTGCGCCTAAGATTGCGTCCTGAATGGCTTGATATTTCTCTGAGTCACCGAAAATATCGTTTTGCATCGCGTAAATTTCGCTCAGAATATGTTCAGGCTTCCAGTTTTTAGTGCCGTCTGGCGCTGTTTTGTCTCCAACAGCTTCAAGGAAGGCCAGTCTGATATTTTCCCAATTCTTGTTTTTGGTAAACAGATTCAGCCATTTCCGGCTTAAGATATCGTCTTTCTCGAATTCAAGATGAAGGAGCTCATGCGTCAGTTGTTTTTTAAAGTTTTTGTCGTCTTTGATCGTATCCTTATTGTAAAGAATCTTCCATTCATCACCTCTCTGATAGAAAACCATCGCGCCGTTGGTGTATTTTTTGTAACGTTCAAATTCGCCATCCGATACTCCTTCTATATTATCTCCCAGGAGCTGATGAAGTTTATCAATATCGAAATCGGTCCTGATAAGATGAAGAGCCTCAGAGGCTTTATAGACTTCCGTCTTAGAGGTAAGCCCTAGGGTCATGTCGGCCTTTTCTGCTGTAAATGGCGCCAGTTTCTGGTGAAGTTCATCAAGGGATGCTTTGGTATCGATCAATTCCTCCGGATCCATTTCATCCATCCTATCAAGCAGGGCTCCAACTTCTGACATCTTTGTCTGAAAATCTTCTCCTGCCAGACTCTGAATTGCATCTTTCCCTTTTTGGTAAATCTTAGATGTGCTGAGCTGGTTCCAGCTCAATTTCTGTTCAGCGGGGCTGAGCGCTTCAATACGCTCCTTTTCCTTTTGTTCATATGACTCTAGCAGGGCACTGACCCTTTCGGGAGTTAGTACAGCAACCGCTTCCTTTACCCGTTCGAATTTTGCCTGCAATTCTCCTTTCAGATGTTCCCTGTCTCCTTCGATGACTTCTGTGTCGTAATCAATCTTCTGAAGTGATTTTAAGGTGTTGGCAAGCCCTGAAAGAACTGTTTTTGCCGCTTCAGAGCCACAGTTTACCGTTGCTGTTTTACCCTTAACAGTTGGGTAACGAATGGTCTTTCCTTCCTGCAGCAGATGCGGATCGGTTAGTATTTTGCTTTCAAAAAAATCGATCACTTCCGCGCTCATTCTTTCCTGCTTTTCACCCAAACGCTTTGGTTTTCTGGCTTTGAGTTTTTCGAATTCTTTTTTGGTTTTATCCAGCTTGTTGCTCAGATATTTTCTCACCGCGTTTTCGCGTAAAGCCCGTGCTTCCAGCAGGAGATTGATGAGTTCGAGGCGCTGCTCATAGCCGAGCATGTTTCCGACAGACCGAATCGATTTTGCTTCAAACTTTTCAGTGAGTTTATTCAGGCGGGATTTTCCGCCTTCCTTGATCTGTTTTCGGATGAGATGGATGACGTCATCGTCGAGCTTTTCAGCTTCTTTTGTGTAAATAAATCGGGCATTATCTGCATCTTCTTCTTTGCGTCTTGCTTCTGCCATGAGCTCTGCAACACGTCGGTTGATCCAATTGGTTTTGTTTTTCAGATCCTCTTTGATCAATCTGGCTTCTTCAGGATCGGCGGTTTTGTAGTCTGTTTTTAGTTGTTTTTCATGCTCTTTCCATTCGGCAGCAGCCTGCCGGGTTAACTGAGGATGATCTACTCCTGTTGACCTCAACACATTTGTCGCTTTTTCGTGCAGCGTCATGGCGTCGCGGGCAGCTTCCAGCTGTCTTGTGAGTTTTTGGCTGAAAAATGAACTTACATCAGACGCTAAAATATCGTCGACCCGGACCTGATCGATACCTGTTCCTTTTAACAGGCTTAAATTTTGGCTGAAATCATCAATGTCCCCCAGCGCTGATTCGAACTGAGCCTTGCTTTTAATGGGCTGTTTCAGGTTCTCCAGGTATGTTTCACAAGCCGCTTTTTTTACGGACAATTCATCTTTACTTAATTCTTTTTCGCCTCTGAATTTGGACAGAATTCTTTTTGCGCGACTTCTTGTTTCCGTGCCACTTAGCTTACCTTCAAGGTCGTCAATGTGTCCCTGCAGGGCATTTTGCCCCAAAACAAATTCATCCGGGAATCGCTCTTTGGATTCACTGTTCTCTGCGGTCGTGTTTTGCATCATAAAAGCCAACCTTGCTTCATAAAAATTTCCTGACAGACCGTTGCTTTTTTTCCAAAAAGTCATAGAGACATAAATTTATCTAATTATTATACCATAAAACTACTCCTTTTTCCAGAGATAAATGCCCTCAAAATATGACAAATTCCCCAGACGATGATTGGACGTTTCATGTTCCCGATTTTTTCGGGAAATGCCGGGTCGCTTCATTTGGAGTTACTAGCCCACAGCATTTAGCCCAATATATCATTTATTTTTTTATTGTCAAGTTAATTAGATTTTTTGTAATTCCAAATAGGCGCTCAGTTCCGACACATCGGAACGGGGCTCAAATTGGGGAT
>CAZSOH010000027.1:0-7972 GCA_964608535.1 uncultured Candidatus Peribacteria bacterium | reverse complement strand
ATTCGTACCATTAGGATGACCTTAAGGGTGTTGTTATAGAGCACGAAGATTTTTATATAACAATGAAAACGGTATTTGAGCTTGCATGGGCAGGTGTGGATTCTTTCAAATAGTGGGCACAATGGAATACAAAGCGGATAGAAAATACACTACCTACAACTGCGGTATGCACGCCTCTCCCTAGATGCCTAGTACATCGACCAAAAATCACAATGTTTACGCCTATCGGCGTGATATTATAACATTGTGATTCTTCGCACATACCGCATACGTTGTAGGTAATTCAGAAATATGATAAGCTTTAGCCCTTTAATCAAGAGCTGATTATGAACACTCCAGACAAAGAAAATTCGCTTAGCGTAGAAGACTTAGAGGTAGGAATGAAAATCAAATTTCTAGACAGTGAAAGTAGGGCTGAGGTTATTTCGCGGGACGGAATATACGCCATCCTGCAATTCACGCAAGTAGATGGAAGACCTGCGAATCACAGCGTTCCATATTCCGGTTCTGCAGCTAAATTTGTCCTCGAAAAATAACCGAAGTTATATTTCTGCACTGCCTACAACTGCCAGTTATTATTCGGTCTATAGCAAGCAACTTGCATATCAGGGCTTTTTTTGGTATAATATAGGGATTAACATTTGTGAATTCTGAATTTTGATTTATGAATCTAATTGATCAATTTCAGAATCAGAAATTTGAATCAAAAATCTCAAATCACAAATCATAAATAAAAAAACAATGTTTGATAATTTGATCCCCGAAGCTCATGCCCAGGTAACGCAGCAGGTAAAAGACGCTGCCACTGCCGCCGGAGAACAGGGGCAGGCTGGAGTTTCACAGCTGTTCAGCTATATCGCGAGTAATATTGATAACTGGATTGCCGGGCTTATCCTTTTAGTAATCGCGTGGATCGTAGCCAAAATGGCAGCCGGAGCGATCAAGGGGCAAATCATTAAAAAGAAAGGAGATGAAGTTCAGGAAAGCGTATTGGTGCTGGTAGAACGGGTTACTAAAATCATCGTCCTGACCGTCGGTATCACCATTGCCGCCGCCATCAACGGCCTCAATTTCACCGCGGTAATCGGCGCCCTTTCCCTGGGGATCGGTTTCGCGCTCAAAGATATCATCGGAAACTTCTTCGCGGGAATCATCATGCTTTCGCAGGACCGCGTCAAACTCGGCGATCTGATCAAAGTCGGAGACCTGATTGGAACGATCGTAAGCATCGACACAAGAGCCACCGTACTGCAGGCCATCGACGGAACAGAAGTCGTGATCCCGAACCAGTCTATGCTCAATGAAACTCTCATCAGTTTCAGCACCAACCCGTTCCGGAGAATTGAACTGATCGTCGGGGTAGATTACAATACGGATCTGCCGATGGTCACCAGTTTAATCAAAGGCATCGTTGATAAAAACAAAGATATCGTTCCAAAGCCTGAACCGCTGGTACTCGTCGATGAATTCGGCGACAGCTCCATCAACATCAAAGTCCTTTTCTGGATTGAATCCACCAAAAACTGGATGAAGATCCGGTCAAATCTGGCCAATCGCATCAAAAAGACCTTCAATGAACTCGGCATCAACATTCCGTTCCCGATCCGCACCCTCAAGCTGGATGAAGACGACCGATCCTTTCTTAAAACCATGGACAGCCTTAAAAAAGGTTACGTACCTGAGCCAAAAGCCGTTCAGACAGTGGATCAGGTCAGAACCGCCGCTCTTGGCACAGAAAACGCGCCTCAGGTGCCCGAACAGGTCTTCGATAAACCTTCAAGGGCAACCGCCGCCAAAGAGCAGCTTGAAAACGAGCAGGCTGCAAACCCAGCTCCTCAGCAGCCGCAGGTACAGCCTATTCCTGTCCAGACCGAAGAAGAGAAACCGGCCGCACCACCAACGCATTTATAATTGCATTTTTACATTTGGATTTATCCCAAATGTAGAGACGCAATGCATTGCGTCTCTACCGCATCGCGTTTTTCGCGTTGCGGCAAAAATGCAATTATTGCGCCACCCTATACACCTCCTCCAGCGTAGTCATCCCTTTCATG
This sequence comes from uncultured Candidatus Peribacteria bacterium, assembly GCA_964608535.1. Classification (GTDB taxonomy): domain Bacteria; phylum Patescibacteriota; class Gracilibacteria; order UM-FILTER-43-11; family UM-FILTER-43-11; genus JAJDCE01. The sequence goes on along the minus strand of CAZSOH010000027.1, from coordinate 5,918 downwards.
GCTTTAAGGATACCGTCTTCGAGAAGCGTCAGCATTTTTAGATTTTCATTGATGTACTGATACACTTCGGGCATCGGCTTGTTCTCGAGAATCAGATTTCTGAGTCCATCATCAAACGGTAACACTTCCGCGATCGCCAACTGACCCACAAAACCGGTCTGGCCGCATGTCGCGCAGCCTTTGGCATGCTTGAGTTCAGCGGGCATCTGAGGCGCTTCAATCCCCTTCTTGGTAAGGGCTTCTAAAGTTTTGATGATCTGCTCTTTTTCGCTGTCGGTCACCGGCGCAGTTTCCGCGCAGTCCGGACAAAGCTTACGGACGAGCCGCTGGGCCACAATCAAATCCAGAGCAGGCGCCAGAATAAAGCCTTTAACCCCCATATTCGTAAGCCGAGGAATGGATTCCACAGCGGAATTGGTGTGGAGGGTTGAAATCACCAGATGACCTGTAAGGGAAGCCTGTGCAGCCGTTTCCGCCGTTTCCAGATCACGAATTTCCCCCACCATAATAATGTCCGGGTCCTGCCGGAGGATCGCCCGGAGACCCGAAGCAAAATCGTAATCCTGATCTTCCCGAATCTGACTCTGGGAAATCCCCGCCAGATTGTATTCAATCGGGTCTTCAAGCGTAATCACCTTCTTGGTCTGAGTATCAACCTGCTGCAAAAGCGTGTAGAGCGTGGTCGTTTTACCGCTGCCTGTAGGCCCGGTCACCAGAATCATCCCATGACTTAAAGAGGCGGCTTGTTTCATCCGCTCTAAAGCCAGGCCTTCAAATCCAATCTCCTCAAGAGGAATTTGGGAGCGCTGAGGGTCTAAAAGACGCATCACCGTCGCCTCCCCATAGTGGGTGGGTAAAGTAGAAACACGCACATTGATCTGACGTTCATTGATAATGAAAGAGTACTGGCCGTCCTGGGGAATATTGGCAATATTAAGCTTCAGGGAGGCGAGATATTTAATTTCCTTCAGAATTCCCTCATAAGTTTGAGTTTTGAGCGAGAAAACAGGCTTTAAAACCCCGTCTACCCGAAAGCGAACGGTGACAGAGTTTTCTTCCGGCTGGAAATGGATATCCGAAGAATGAGTTTTATACGCCCCGACCTGAATGTAGTTGAGGGCCGCGTCAAAACTGGCCGCCTCAATTTTCTGCTGTAATTCCTGTAAACCGGCGATTTCATCCGCTACTGATCCCAGATCCTCCTCTTTTACCTCCGTCTGAAGTTTTTCATGTTCTTTATATTGCTTGGTGAAGTAGATTTTATGGGCCGCTGCCAGTGATTCCTCACTGCAGATATTCACCTCCACCCAATACCCCTTCTTACGAAGGTCTTCAACCAGCGCCTGAGCTTTTTCATCCGGTTCAACCACCGCCACCCGGAGCTTTTTGCCCGACATAAAAAACGGCGCGGCCTGAGCGGCCTGAGCCTCTTCTCTGGAAACCACCTGAGCGATATCGGGATTCACCGGTGTCATCATCAGGTTCACATAAGGAAGGTCAAGTTCTTTGGCTTTCGCCTGAACCGCCTTTTCTTTAAACTGCTGTTTAACTTCGGCCGCCTTGGCAGCCAGTTTGGTGTTTTGGTTTTGGTTGGGCTCCATTCAGATAGAGTTTATCTGTATATTATACCAAAAAACGACCTATCTTTCAAGGTCGCTTCAATTCCTTCACCCTGTAGGCGGGATTCGCGAATCCCGCCTACAAATTGGATGAAATTATTTTCTTAATGTCTTTCGCATAAACGCGGGTACTTCCAGGTCAACCTCAGATTTTTTAGCCTGCTGGCCCTGATGCTGAATACCGGAAACATTAACAGAAGAGGTAGGCACATTGCCAAGCCGCTGGATGGTCCCGGAGGCGGTTGCGCCCTGAATGCGCTGCTGGTCTTCCTCGCTGAAACCGGTCGCGATCACAGTAACCTTGATTTCGCCGGTGTAATTCTCGTTGATCACCGCGCCGAAGATGATATTGGCTTCGCTGTCAGCAGCTTCGGTAATCACTTTAGCGGCCTCATCCACTTCGAACATCGAAAGATCATTACCGCCGGTAACGTTGAAGAGAATGCCTTTAGCCCCCTGTATAGAAAGCTCAAGAAGAGGACTTTCAATCGCCGCACGGGCCGCGTCGACTGCCCTATTTTCACCGGTACCATAACCGACACCCATCAGGGATGAGCCTGCATTTTCCATAATCGCCCGTACATCGGCAAAGTCCACGTTGATCATCCCGTGTACGGTAATCAGATCAGCCACACCCTGAATCGCCTGGCGGAGAATATCGTCCACCACCACAAATGCGTCTGTCAGAGGAGTTTTCTTATCGATGATAGATAGGATACGGTCATTTGGAATCGTGATCAACGTATCAACCTTTTCTTTAAGTTCCTCAAGACCGTTCATTGCTGTTTGTGAACGACGGACTCCTTCAAAGGAGAAAGGCTTAGTCACCACACCCACAGTAAGGATACCCATTTCTTTGGCAATGCCAGCGATGATGGGAGCCGCGCCAGTCCCCGTACCGCCGCCAAGGCCGCAGGTCACAAAGACCATATCAGCGCCCTCGATAGCCGCTTTTAATTCTTCACTGCTTTCTTCAGCCGCTTTTTTCCCAACGTCAGGGATACTTCCCGCTCCAAGTCCGCGGGTCGTCCCCTTTCCGACATTAATGCGATGGGATGCCTGAGAATGGTATAGCGCCTGAGCATCGGTATTCACCGAAATAAAATCAACACCGTCTACTTTGGCGCTGATCATCCGGTTAACCGCGTTACCGCCGCCGCCGCCGACACCGATCACTTTAATGGAAGCGAGAGGGGTAATCTCAGGTTTAACTTCTACAGAGCTCGAAGGTCTTACATTAGACTTTGAGCCGTTAAATAAATGTTTGAGTGCATCTGACATGGAACTTGGATTAGAAAGTATAAAAATTAAAACAAATGCTCATTTTCCATGCTCCGAAGCTTGTGCCGGACTCCAATCCGGTAGGCTGCAGAGAATGAAAACCAAGTATTTGCTTTTGTTTTTATTTTTATAGCAATCTGATAGCAATTTGAAAGCTATTTGGATTCTATGGCAGTAAATTCTTAAACCAACCTTTAACACCAGTTAAAACTTTTTTAACATCAAAGGAGCCAAAGCCGTAAGAACGCCCTTCAAACCGGGAACCCCACACCACCAGACCAATCGCCGTGGCGTAAGCAGGATCATCAATTTTATCCACCACACCGTCCACTTCTGTCGGAAAGCCGATCTGAACCGGAAGTCCAAGGACTTCACGGGCTAAATCAAGACATCCGGGCACTTTAACCCCGGCGCCGGTCAAAATTGCGCCTGCGGGAAGCATACCGTCGCGTCCGATTGAGCGAAGCTCATCTTTAACCATGTGGAACATCTCCTGGTAACGTGCCTGAATAATTTCAGACATATGTTTTTTGGAAACTTTGTGATTATCAATCTTACTGATCAGCGAAAGATCAATGGTTTCACGTTCATTTACCTCTTCAGGAGTGGTTGTACCGTATTCAATCTTAATTTTATCAGCCGTATCAATCGAAGTCCGAAGGCCGATGGCTACATCATTGGTAACGCTTTCACCCCCCACAGGAAGTGAAGCCGCGTGCAAAGTAGTTCCCTCCTCGTAAACCGCAATGCTCGTACTGCCGCAGCCGATATCAATCACCACCACCCCCAGTTCTTTCTGCCGGCGTGAAAGCACCGCTTCAGCCGCCGCCAATGAGCTTGGCACCACATCATCAATATCCACACCAGCCTGATGGACCGCTTTTTCAATGTTCTTAATAATAGTACCCTGCCCGGTAATAATATGAGCGTCCACTTCAAGGCGCACTCCGATCATTCCTACAGGATTTTTGATGCCTTTCTGGTCATCTACAGAGAAAGATTTAGGGATAATACGAAGGATCCGCCGGTTAGACGGCATTGAAACCGCCTGAGCCGCCTCAAGCACCCGGTTGATATCATCCTCGATGATTTCTGAACCGGCATGAGAAATGGCGATTACTCCTTTGCTATCGAAAGATTCAATATGATGGCCGCTCAAACCCACAAATACATGATGAATAGGTGCTCCGGACATTCGCTCCGCATCTTCAAGGGCTGCTGAGATGTTGCTGATGGTTTCATCTACATCGATGATATTTCCTTTCCGCATTCCCGTTGAAGGAGAAACCCCTACACCTATAATGTTAGGCATTTTCTTTTCCTCTTCTATAAGGGCGATAACTGTACGGATTTTAGAACTGCCAATATCCAGACTGGCCACAATTTGTTCCTTAGGCATGTGCGTGATTTTAGGTTACGTATAAATTTTTTGATCCAAGGTTTCGCTAGTCATCAAAACAAAAACACGTCGAAATTCAAAAGGGTATCCGAAAACTAAACTTAAATCATACGAAGTCTACAGGACTATATTTTACCTGGCAAATCTTTTTTAAAAAATTGCTACAAGAAAGAACGGATGTTCATTTTTTTTATACAAATTAATTGGCTTTAATAAAACAAGAACCTATGAACAAATTTTGTATATAAAAAATAGGTATTTTTAGCAAAATTAAGTAATATAGCCCAAAATAATGAACAAAATTTTTACTCATATAGATTTTCGGAGTATAAATAATGTGAACAAAGAATAATAATAACTAATAAATGGCTTAAACAAAGCAAAAAATAGATATTAGAATTAAATCATCGATCAAAAATAAGTAAATAGATTAAGTTATTAGATTGGGAATTACTTTTATATAAGCCAAAAAAAGATGAACAAAAAATATGTTCACATTACGTCATCCCGGACTATTCTGTCATTTCTAACCCCCTTGTCATTCCCGCGAAGGCGGGAATCTATAATGTAACATAATTTGTAATTCATAGATTCCTGATCAAGTCAGGAATGACAATCCGAGTATCCTCTTCTCTAAAGCCGCCATCTCCTCATACTCCTCATCCGTCTCATGATCATAACCAAAAATATGCAGGAGGCCATGGACAAACAGTTTTACCAGCTCCTCCTCTAAAGTCCACCCCACCTCCGCAGCCTGCCGCTTAGCCGTCTCCACACTGATATAAATCTCCCCTATTAAACCCGTATGGTCAAAATCAGGCGTCTCTATATAAGAGAAGGAAAGAACGTCAGTTGGTTTATCTTTTTTCCGGTATTCCTTGTTCAGCCGATGAATTTCCTTATCATCCACAAACACTACATTCAAAACCCCTTCCGTTTTAGGCAGATGAGGTTTGGATCTTTTGATATAAGGAGAGAAAAGAGCTTCGTCAATCCCCCACTCTTCAATGTTGATAAATTGAGTATTCATTCTTGATTTTCCTGAGAGGTATCAATGGTCTGCTACATTGCTATTGCCAATGCCGGCTTTAATCGACAATAACAGATAGAACAACAAACTTGGAACAAGAGTGATGAAATAAAGTAAGCTTAATACACCAGAATCATTACATTCATCATAACAATAATTCCTATTAACACCTGGAAAGATATCAAGGGTTTTACAAGTTTCACCACCAAATTGTACGCACAAGTATTGCGCCTTACCCGCACGCAATGAGGCACGAACCTCCTCTCGCGAAGGTCTATCATATTTATATTCACTATACATTGGTAATAATAGCTTCGAAAAAACTAAAAACCACACGACTAAAAATATCAAACTATAAAGTATTCTCCTTCCTATTGGTTTTAAATTCATTTTAGATAACGTTACAAGTTAAAATAAAGCCATTTGCTCTTCCGGCTGCAGCTTATCGGCCGGGATCATTTTTGTGAGCCGGCGCTGCAGGCTTTTCATCTCCATCTTTTCAAAAAACCTCATCAGACCCAGGTAATCAAGATTGGAAGGCTTGGCTTTTTCGCGATCAACTCACACTCCACATTCGTCCGGATACGGG
>CAZSOH010000026.1:0-8014 GCA_964608535.1 uncultured Candidatus Peribacteria bacterium | reverse complement strand
GTGAATTTGCAAATTGATTGCAAATGCAATTGAATTGCAAATTCATATTATCTATCCATTAGAATTATTAAAAAACCTCAATTCTTGCCAATGCAAAACTGAAGGTTTTTTAATGAGGCATGAGGCAGGGATTAGCCGCAACTGCAGCCTCCACCACAGCCTCCATTGTATCCGCAGCCACAGTTTCCTCCGCAGCCGCCTTTTTTTCCGTCAATCATAATTTTAGGATTAAGAATTAAGGACTAAGAATTAAGCCAATGCCTAATTCGTAAATATTATAAATCAACAATTCTGCCTGAGCTAGATCTTTTGTACTTTCCAAATTCTGAATGTTCAAGTGCGGTGTTTCCATCAAAAACCGGGCCGTCTTTACATACCCTGAGGCCTGTTCCGTCGATACAGCATTGGCCGCAGATGCCGAAGCCGCATTTCATATACCGCTCCAGGCTCACTTGGCAGTCAATATTGGCGTCTTTGGCCATTTGGGCGACTTTCATCATCATCAGTTCCGGGCCACAGGTGTATACGCCGTCAATTTTATGCTTCTGCAGATTCTCCAGTACAATGTTCGTACAGTATCCTTTACATCCTTTGCTGCCGTCATCGGTAGCCACATGCAGGTCACAGCCGAGCGATTCAAATTCCTTTTCATAAATCAGCAAATCAGCGGTTCGAGCCCCTAGCACTACCTGAACTTCAATTCCTTTTTCGACGGCGCGCTGGGCAAGGTTGAGCATTGGAGGAGTACCTGTTCCGCCTCCGACCAGCATAACTTTTTTATGATCTTTCAGGTCAAAACTGGATCCGAACGGACCGCGGATTCCCAGTCGGTCACCTATTTTAACATCTTTAAATAAGGCTTCGGTGCAGTCTCCGACTTTGCCGATCCCCAAATGGAATTCTTCATCGGTTTTCCAGCCGTATGAGATGGGGATTTCATCAACTCCTGGGACCCACAGCATTACAAACTGGCCAGGCTTGGCTTTGACCGGATATTTGAAAACGTAGGTTCTGAACGTATCGTTGTTTTCGATGATGTCGGCGACTTTTAATGTAATCGGTGTCATTTCTTTAGTTAAAAGTTAAGAGTTCAGAGTTAAGAGTGATGGGCTAGGCCAACCAGATCCGCAATATCTGATATGCCTTCTTCTTCCATAAACTGTTTGATGCGGCCGGTGATCATGTCGAAGGCTTTCATATCAAAAGCGGCGATGGCAGAACCAATTCCCAATAAACTTCCGCCGGCCATCAGCATTTCTAAGGCATCATTGCCTTTAATGATTCCGCCTGTGGCAATGATCGGTATTTTTACGCTTTTATAAACATCGTATACACATTTTACAGCGATGGGTTTTAGGGCCATTCCTCCGACACCTCCAACTTTGTTGGCCAGTACCGGGCGGCGCAAATTGATGTCGATCAGCATTCCCGGCCCCATGGTGTTAACGGCGGTGATCGCGTCTGCCCCTTCCGCTTCCGCGCGCTGGGCAATCAGGCCGATCATTGGGGTATTGGGAGAAAGTTTTACCGATATCGGTTTTTTGGTGACTTTCCGTACCGCTTTCATTCCTTCAGCCGTCATGTTGGGGTCACAGGCAAAGGGTGTGCCCATTTCACTTTCCACATTGGGGCAGCTGAAATTCAGTTCGATGAGATCAACCGGATAAGTGTCCATAATTTCAGCGACTTCGACTAATTCTTTGAGGTTCTTACCCCCCACACTTCCGATCATGGGATTATCCGGGCAGGCTTTGCGGTATACTTCAAATTCATGTCTGGCTTCTTTGATGCCTTCGCCGCACAGGCCGACCGCGTTGATGATACCTCCCGGAAAAGTGAGAACTGAGGGGTTAGCATGGCCGGGCCGCTCTTCCATAAACAGGGTCTTGGCTGTAACACCGCCGCCGCCGTGCTTAATGCAATTTGCCAAACTTGCCCCGGTAACCCCTAAGTAGCCTGAGGCTACAACGGTCGGGTTAGGGAAGTTGATGCCGCAGAAATCAACGCTTAGGTTCATAGTTTCAGGTTAGCTCAAAAAGAGTATATCCTACTGCCTTTCATATTTCAATTTGATACCATTATTTAATAATAGGTATCGGTTTTAATTCGCAGAACAGGTCGGCCAGCTCACCGTCTACCTGTTTATCGCGCCATTTTCTAAGTTCGTCATAAGCCCTGGCAACCCGGTGTCCGTGTACAATGGGATTCTGATCGTAATTTCTTGAAGTGATGGCGTCAAAAGTGTCCGCAATGGCAATGATCCTGACGAGCGCGCTGGTTTGCTCTGGTTTGATTTTTCTCGGATAGCTTCGATTGGCGTCATTGTCGGGCCTTACATGGTGCATCAGGATGGCTTCCGCGATTTCCCTGAAATAGGCTGGGTCTATTGGCAGGTGTTCACCGTTTTTGTATTGATGCAGCGCTCTGAAAGCCGAGAAACCAACGGTAGTATGGGCTTTTACCTGCTCAACTTGTTCCGGAGTAAAACGTCCCTGAATTTTAACCAATTGTTTCAGCTGGGGCTCAAGCTTTCCGATGTCATGGAAAAGCCCGGCCAGGATGGCTGTTTTGGGGTCAACTTTTTCGGGATATCCGGCTTCATTGGCTTTTTGAGCCAGAAGCGCCGCATAGATAGCGACCCGGGTGGAATGTCCGATCAGATAGCCCGACATAAAAAGGGGAAATTGCAGTCGGTGGGCTTCGGGAGGCAGAAATTCAGTGGTTTCGTGGGCTTCTATCAGGGCCTCCGCGGCTTCCGGATCTAAATCGGTGGAACAATCGATATCCCATCCTTCCGCCAGTTCCGTAAACATGAGCCTGTCCCTGATTAAATCAGGCTGACTTCGGAACAGAATATGGCCGTTAAAATTATTAGCTGTCAGGTTTTCGGCTGTTTGATGCACTCTTCTTCTGAAGTCTTCCGGGTCAGATGCTCTGAATCCTTGCCCGTTTCCATTTTCTTTTATGATTTTTAACGCTTTTCGTCTTGCTTCGATCAACTGCCTCTCATTTTGGGTCAGAACAGCGGCGAACTCATCGGTGATCCGTTTTTCTTCCGGCTCTTTCATAAAAAATCAGCGTTAAAAAGTTTTTTTAGCGTGGTGATGGAAGGCAATTATTTAACCTTACAGTTCAGCGATTGCTTTAGCGACCTTTTGGGCAACTGTTTTGTCCAGTGGGTCGGGCATAAAACATTCAGGGGTTGGTGATTCCACTGAGGCGGCGATGGCTTCAGCGGCACAGATCTTAATTTGTTCGGTGATTTTGACTTTCCGGCTGTCGAGTACGCCGCGGAAAATGCCGGGGAAGGCGAGGACGTTGTTGACCTGGTTGGGAAAATCGGATCGGCCGGTGGCGATGATTCTGGCCCCTGCCTCTTTGGCGTCGTCCGGCATGATTTCGGGTTCCGGGTTGGCCATGGCGAAGATGATCGGATCGCTGGACATTTTTTTTACCATATCTTTAGTGAGAAGTCCAGGTTTCGAAAGGCCGATGAATACGTCTGCTCCTTCAATGGCTTCTTCGAGTCCTCCAGTTTTGCATTCGGGGTTATCTGTTCCGAGCAAACAAGCGGTATTTGTCACTTCCGCGAAACTATCCTTTACCTTATTTAACCCCTCCCGGCCTTTGTAGATGATCCCTTTGCTGTCGCACAGAAGGACATTTTCGGGATTCACACCGTAGGCGATCAGGAGTTTGATCACGGCTGTTCCCGAAGCTCCCAGACCGCTTACTGTCACTTTTAATTCTTCAATTTTCCGGTTTGTGATTTTGAGGGCGTTGATCATACCTGCCAAAACTACAATCGCTGTTCCGTGCTGGTCGTCGTGGAAGACGGGGATATCGAGGGTTTCGATCAGCCGTTTTTCGATTTCAAAACAACGCGGGGCGGAGATGTCTTCCAAATTAATTCCGCCAAAACCAGGAGCGATCCGCTGAATGGTTTCGATGATTTCCTGTGTGTCCTGCGTGTCCAGGCAGATCGGGAAGGCATCGACACCTGCAAACTCTTTAAATAGAATAGCTTTGCCTTCCATGACTGGCAGGCCGGCTGCTGCACCGATATTTCCGAGACCAAGAACCGCTGATCCGTCGGTAATTACAGCGACCATATTCCCTTTGCTGGTGTATTTGTAAACGTCGTCGAGGTTTTCAGCAATTCTTTTGCATGGTTCGGCTACGCCGGGTGTGTAGGTCAGGCTCAGATCATCACGGGTTTTTAACGGTATCTTAGAAATGACCTCAATTTTTCCGCGCTTCTCTTCATGCAATTTGAGTGATTCTTGGTAGTAATCCATAGGTGAGGGCTTAATTACTTTAATTCTAGAAGCCCTCTGTTTTTAGCGCAACCTTAAAAGTGCGACGGCGAGTCTCAAGCCTCAAGGGTTCGGTTTCTTGTGACTCGCACTCCCACTTGAGACTTGCAAAATTCGAAGAATTTTGCTATAATAATATGATGAATAAGCGCCCCGACTCATCAATGGGGCCCTCCGCTATTGAAGGTCAGTGGAATGACCTTAGCACCTTTGAGCGTGTGAAGATGATCCTGAACTATCCGGATCATTTTTTGAATCAGGGGGTGGTGACACCTCAGGAGCTAACAGAGGTCAGCCAGATGCCTGAGACAGAAGTGGAATACATTATTGACCGGGAAGAGCAGCCGCTGTTTACTCACATAAACATTAAAAAAGAGCTCAAGACACAATATCTCCGAAGCCAACTGAAAGCCGCCCTATGTGCGGTTTTTTTGTAGTTATAAAAAGGATAAAGGGTCTTTAACGATGTCTTCGATCATGCTGAAGTCGACTTTGTGGATGATTTTTCGCCTGCCCGTCTCCTCATCCCTGATTTCCACATTGGGGGCGAGGTCACAGTGAGTGGTACAACTCCGTTTTTCGATGGTGATTCCTTCAAGATACCCTCCTTTCTGGCAGGCATGTTTGTAAATATCTTCACTGAGACAGTTTTTACAGGCGACGCCGGAGCAGATTCGTATCAATACATTCATATCCCATCGGGATTAAGGATTAAGAATGGGTTTCTTTGTGTGGAAGTCGGTGGTCTGCTCGAAAGCGTGAGCGGTGTGGAGGATTTTTCCTTCTTCAAACTGGTTGGCCATCAGCTGCAGACCTATAGGCAGACCTTTTGAGTCAAAGCCGGCAGGGATGGAAATACCGGGAAGGCCGCAAATACCAGCCGGAACCGTGAGGGTGTCGGCAGCGTACATAGCCAGCGGATCATCTGCCCGTTCGCCGATTTTGAAAGCCGGGAAGGGGGAAGTGGGGGTCGCCAGGACATCTACTTTTTCGAATACGTCTTCAAATTCTTTTTTCATCAGGGCGCGCACTTTCGAAGCCTTCAGGTAATACGCATCGTAATAACCCGATGAGAGGGCGTAGGTTCCCAGCATGATGGTTCTTTTTACCTCGTCTCCAAAACCTTCGTTGCGGGAATTCATGTAAATCTCCAGCAGTTCTTTGGCCTGATCTGAAGTATGGCCGTACTTGATGCCGTCGTAACGGGCCATGTTGGTTGAGCCTTCGGATTTTACGAGCAGATAATAGGTTGGAATGGCGTATTTTGTGAGCGGAAGGCTGACTTCCATAATTTCTGCCCCCAACGATTTCAGAGTTTCGATTCCTTTATTGATGATGTCGGTTGTCTCCTGTTCCACACCTTCAAAATATTCTTTCGGCACACCGACCTTTACCCCCTTCAGATCTTCTTTTAAGAACGTGGTGTAATCGGGCACTTCCGCTTTGGGGGTGGTGCTGTCATGAGCTGACGGGCCGCAAATGGCGTTTAAAACCAGGGCCGCGTCTTCCACGGTTTTGGTGAGCGGGCCGATGGTATCGAAAGAGGACGCGTAGCTGATCACTCCGTATCGTGGCACCCGGCCGTAGGTCACTTTCATCCCTATGCAGGATGTGAGACTGGCGGGTTGTCTTATGGAGCCTCCGGTGTCCGTTCCGATAGCATAGCCTGCCAGATCGGCGGCGGCTATAGCAGCTGGACCTCCCGATGAACCACCAGCAACTCTTTCCAAATCCCAGGGGTTTTTGGTGGTGCCGAAATGGCTGGTTTCGGTGGATGAGCCCATGGCAAACTGATCGGTATTGGATTTTCCGATGAGGACTGCCCCCGCGTCATAAAGCCTTTGAGTGACATCGGCATTGTAAGGAGGCGTATAATTTTCCAGAATTTTTGAGCAGGCGGTGGTTTTGATTCCTTCGGTGCAGATGATGTCTTTGAGCGCCATCGGGATGCCCGCTAAAGGATTTGAAAAATCTCCTTTTTCATCGGCGGCTTTGGCCTGCTCGAGCGCCTTTTCTTTGGTAACGGTTACAAAGGCATTCAGTTTAGGTTCGAGTTTTTCGATACGATCCAAATAAGCCTGAGTGAGTTCAGTACTGGTGAACTTTTTGTCTTTTATTCCTTTGTTGGCTTCTTTGATGGTGAGCTCTATCATTATTACTATCTGTCATTCTGAATTTAATTCAGAATCCTATGTCAGATAATTTAACATAGGATCCCGGATCAAGTCCGGGATGACGGTTGGTTAAAAAACGTTTTTGACTTTAATCATATGGTCCTGAATTTCCTGAGGGGTTTCTTTGAGGAGTTCATCCGCGTATTCACATTCTTTTCGTTCATCTTTAAAAGTCACACTGGTTAACCCTGTCACTTGGGAAATTGGCTCTACGTTATCGGTGTTTACTTCTTTCAGCATTTCGGCATGCTCCAAAATACCCGAAAGTTGCCTTGTGAACTTATCGATTTCTTCTTCCGGCATATTCAGGCGGGCAAGTTTGGCGATGTGCTTAACCTCTTTGCGACTAATAGACATATGGGCATATTAAGAGCTTTCATAAAATACAGCGAACTAAAGGTCGTCGCAAGAGGAGTCTCAAGTGCACTTCGACTTTGCTCAGTGCGAGTCTTGAACTAGAGTTGTGAGGGGAAGGCGAAGCTCAGAAAAGTGACGGCGCCGAACAGAAACAGGCATATCGCAAAGATCACAATGCCCCATGCGCTCCCTTCCTCTTGTTGTTTTCCTTCGTTGATCTGCAGATATAGTCCGCTGCCGCCGTATGTCAATGCGGTAAAGATAAACGGAATATCCAGAATCCGCATAATAAAGATCATGGAAGACGGGTAAAAATCATTCCTTAAAGCCAGGGCAGCGGCTACATAAATGAATGCCAGTAGAAAGAAGTAGTTCGCGCTTACGTTATGTAACGTCTTGGTTGTTTCCATTTTTGTTTGTCAGGACGATATTATAGTAGCATTAAACCTTTTTTTTTCAACCCCCCTAACCCTTGTTTTAGTTTGTTCCCCCTATCCCCCTGAAGGGGGCATTGCCAGCAATTGAAAAAGTCAAACCTTTCCCCCTTTAAGGGGCTGGGGGCACGCTTCCAGCTAGCTATCGAGTCTTATAGTTCGGCGCGTCTTTTGTTACCATTACATTGTGCGGGTGGCTTTCGTGAAGGCCGGCTGAGGTGATGCGGACAAAGCGGGCTTTTTTCTGATAGGTCGGGATGTCTTTAGCTCCCACATAGCCCATAGAGGACTTTAAACCGCCAACGAGCTGGAAGAGCTCGTGGGCAACAGGGCCTTTGTAAACAATCTGACCTTCAATACCTTCCGGTACGTATTTGGCCTCTTCTTTTACATCTGCCTGACCGTAACGCTCTTTTCCGCCTCCAGCCATAGCACCCATACTGCCCATCCCGCGGTAACTTTTAAAGGTTTTTCCTTCATGATAAATCAGTTCACCAGGACTTTCTTTTGTGCCGGCAAACAGTGAGCCGATCATGCAGGCGGAAGCGCCAACTGCGATGGCTTTAGCCATATCTCCGGAGTACTTGATGCCTCCGTCAGCGATAACAGGGATACCCTGTTTCTTGGCTTCTTTGGCACATTCCATGACGGCGCTGAACTGGGGAGCGCCGATGCCGGTGACCACACGGGTGGTGCAGATTGAACCGGGACCCTGGCCAATTTTGACGCCGTC
>CAZSOH010000025.1:0-8029 GCA_964608535.1 uncultured Candidatus Peribacteria bacterium | reverse complement strand
CGATGAACGCCAACACCTATAAAATTGACTGGTGTTTCAAGCAATTCTTCGATTTTTTCAATGTAAGCCTGGGCCGCTTTGGGCAGGTCGCTGAATTTTTTAGCCTTACTGATGTCTTCTTCCCAGCCATCCATCTCCAGGTAATCGACTCCGACTTTCTCAAAATCAGCTAAAGCTGTTGGGATTGTTTTAAGCGCTCTGCCTTCGAGCTGATAGCTAATACCGATTTTGATCGACTTCATACCTGTCAGGACATCCAGTTTGGTCAGGTTGATGCTGGTAATACCATTGATCGCGATCGCATTTTTGACCACCACTAAATCGAGCCAGCCGCATCTTCTGGGGCGTCCGGTGGTCGCTCCGTATTCATTCCCCTGATCTCTCAGCATATCCCCTTCCATCCCTCCCAGCTCTGTTGGGAAGGGCCCCGCCCCTACTCTGGTGGTGTAAGCTTTCATGATTCCCACTACGTTTTCAATTTTGTTTGGCGGACATCCGAGTCCGGTGCAGGCGCCGCCGGTAGTGGTGTTTGATGAGGTGACATACGGGTAGGTTCCATGGTCAATATCCAGCTGGCTTCCCTGCGCCCCTTCAATCAGGATTGATTTTCCTTCCCGATGCGCTTCGTGGACATAGTCGGCCGTATCGGCAATGTATCCCTCAATGGCTTCTACAGCGTCTTTGTAATAGCTGATTTCACTCTCAATATCGAATTCAAAGCCGTACGCTTTCATATGCCGCTCCGCGTTCCGTCTCAGCTTTTCCGCGAACTGGTCAAAATCCAGAAGGTCCGCAACCCGGATCCCGATCCGCGCTATTTTATCGGTGTAGGCAGGTCCAATGCCGCGGAGGGTTGTTCCCACTTTTTTGCCTTTCTTCTGCTCCTCCTGTATGCCATCGATAATTTTGTGATATTCCAGTAAAAGGTGAGCCTTGTCGCTCAGCAGCAGTTTTCCCTGTACATCTACCCCCTGATCTTTCAGCTGTGTTATTTCCTCCAGCAGGGTCGGAATGTGAATGACGGTTCCGTTTCCGATTACACTCATCTTTCCATCCCTTAAAATTCCTGAAGGAAGCAGATGGAATACATATTTTTTTGATTCGCCGTTTTCGTTTACACAGATGGTGTGGCCCGCATTAGCCCCTCCCGCGCTCCTAGCGATAATATCAAAATGGCCGGAAAGAACATCGACCAATTTTCCTTTACCTTCATCCCCCCACTGTGTACCAACAATATAAATAACCTGGCCAAGCGCTTTTTCTATATCCGCTTCGCTTTTGATGGATAATGTCATCTTTGTAGGTTTAGAGACCTTGAACAGATTATCAGAGGCATTATTAATAGTCAACGTCAGCTTAAATCTAACCGATATGAAATAATATTTTTATTTCAGGCCTCTGAATTAATAATTTTATTTACCTGTGTCCCGCTTCAGCCGCATTACATCCAGCTCTAAAAGCGTTCCATCAATCTTTCTGATCAGGTCTCCGAAGAGGTTTCTTAAGTTATCGGGGGTCTCTTGGGGATTTTTACCGTCCTGGGGCTGCGTTACTTCTGATACCCTCTGCCGGTTTGCTGTTATCGCCTCATGAGCTTCAATAACGAGCCTGAAATAATCATCTGCGTTGGGATCTTTACACCTGTCCGAATGACATCTTATAGCCATTCTCCTAAAAGCGCTTTTCACTTCGGCATCGGTGGCGCCTTCTTCAACCCCCAGGATTTTATACGGCGATAATTGCCTTAAATCATCCAGATGTCTTTCGAATAACTCTTCCATAACTATCTGCTTTATAACTAAAAAGGCGTTTATTGTAAAACTTATATTACAACGTGTCAAGTATATTGAAGTAATACAAACCCTCCTTTTAGTCGGGGCTTTGAGACAAGTTTATCTACCGGCTCTTATAAGCATTGTTTTGAGAAGGTCAACCGGCAGACCTACAACATTCCAGTAATCCCCTTTCATTCTGGTAACCCATTTCCCTCCTTTCCCCTCAATGGTCATGGAACCGGAACGCCCCTTCCACTCTCCTGAGTCCAGATAAGCTTCAAGGTCTGCCTCACTGAATTTACGGAAGTAAAGCCTGGTTTTATCAAATTCGACGAATTTTTTACCTTTTTTAAGGTTCACCAGGGCTACACCGGAATAAACGTCGCAGTATGAGCCACAGTATTTCCGGATTGTCCTCCTGGCATCTGATCTGCCTTTAGGTTTTACCGATAAAGACCCGTCGCTGAGGATGACAAAAGTGTCACACCCCAGCACCCACTCAGCGGAAAAATCTTCCGCTACCCGTTCCGCTTTTCTGAGGGCAATCCGTTTCGCGATCGCGGAATACCGTTTTAATCCTGCTGCCGCCGCTGTCTCATCAATGTGACTCGGAACCGCCTTATAATGCAGCCCCATGTCTTCAAGAATTCTTTTTCGCTGAGGGCTTTTAGAAGCAAGGATCAGATCGGTGATCATTTTTATTTCATTAATTTCTTTAACTCCAGAACGGCCCGATCCAGCTGCCGGTCTTCCGTTTCTGCCGTACCCTGTACCACTTTAATGTCCGGTTTAATTCCGTTTTTATTGGTACTGTTGCCGAGCGGAGTCAGCCATCTGGCGACCGTCAATTTAAGGCTGGAATCATCACCGAAATAATTCACTTCCTGAACGGTGCCTTTGCCGAATGTTGTTTCGCCGATTACCTGAGCGCCCGATACTTCCTGCAGAGCGCCGGCTACAATTTCTGAGGCTGAGGCGCTCCCTTTGTTTACCAGTACGACGATCGGGTAGTCTTTCAGTATTCCATCTCCTGACGTTCTCTGTGTCAGATTGAGGTAATTATACTGAATCTGGACTGCCGGTGAATTTTTAGGCAGGAGCAGGTTCAGAATTTTGATTGCGCTATCCAGCAGGCCTCCTGGGTTATTCCTCATATCCAGAACGATCCCCTTTATTTTAGGGTTATTAGAAATGATTTCGGCAATTTCCCGAAATTCTTCTGCCGCTGCCTGATTGAAATTGATCAGCTTGATGTGCATGATGTCGTCATTTCCGATGACCTTGTATTCTGTTGAGGCTACATTGATCAATCCTCTCGTAACCGGAACGACCACTTCCCTTCCTTTTCTCAAGACGGTCAGTTTTACCACACTCCCTTTAGGCC
Source organism: uncultured Candidatus Peribacteria bacterium (assembly GCA_964608535.1). Lineage (GTDB taxonomy): Bacteria > Patescibacteriota > Gracilibacteria > UM-FILTER-43-11 > UM-FILTER-43-11 > JAJDCE01. The sequence goes on along the minus strand of CAZSOH010000025.1, from coordinate 4,870 downwards.
CTTTTATCCGGTTCACCACCTCATTCAGCGGCGCTTTTTCAGCGTTAAAATCATCGACTTTCATGATGATGTCTCCGGCCTGTACTCCAGCCTTTTCAGCCGGACTGCCCTGAATCGGTGAGACGATGATCACATTTTCATTCTCATCTACTGCGACAAAAGCTCCAATCCCTTCAAATGAACCGTCGATCACGTCATTGAAGTTCTGGTTTTCAGCCTGATCGAAGAAGACTGAGTATGGGTCATCCAGCGTTTTAACCAGGGCTTCAATGGCTTTGTTTGAGAGTTCGGAATCGTCGAGCTCATCTCTATCCACATAGTTGGACTTGATTAAATCCCAGGTGTTGATGATTTTCTGGAGGCCAAAGTCAAAACTGGTGGTGTTCACACTCATTCCGGGATCCCTGAGATCAACCAGATCCATTTTGTAGATCATATGGGCAGCCTTTGCCCTTGTTACACGTTTATAGAGCCCGAAGAAATCCGGTTTTTCAGGACTTACAATGCCCAATTCGATTGATCTCATCACAATGGCCTGTGAGCGCTTGTTCCGTTTTACATCGCTATAAGGAATCAGGCCGACGTGTTCTCTCGGAATAGGGATGCCGCGTGAGTGATACAGAAGTTCCAGAGCATTGAGTATGGTCAGTTTCTGATACGGGTGAACTTTTTCTTTCTGGTCAAAGAGGATTCCGAGCCGGATTGCCTCCTTAAAGTAAGGCGCATACCACGCATTATCTGAGGTGTCAGTGAACGGCAGAGTGATCCTCTCGGCGGGTTCAAATTTCGGACTGTTCAAAAGTACCAGATATTTTATGAATTCAGCCTTGGAAATCAGAATATCCGGCTTAAACAACTTGGTTTCTTTAAAGACATCATTCCGCCTTAAGTATTCCACTGCGTAAAAATATTCTGATGTATGGGGAACATCGTCATAGGCTTTTACTGAAGCGCTGAGCCATGTAACACTGATGATCACTGCCAGCAGAGCCGCCTTTATTCTATTGAACATAATTTGTCATTAAGAAGATAAGAGTTGGATTTGCCCATCTTTAAAACAATTGAGCCAGAGGGCTGTAAAACTTTAGCCCTTCTCTGTGCAAAAGTCAAAAGGTTGCGGTAGCCTGAATCACGCTTTTATGCCGGGAACGGGGAACTCGACACACATCGCCTTCACCTCTTCTTTAATTTTGAGGAGTTCAGACTCGTTATCGTGGTTCTGGATCGTCCGGTCAATCCACTCGGCAACCTTCTCCATTTCCGCTTCCTTCATTCCCCGGGTGGTCACGGCCGGAGTTCCTAGTCTGATCCCTGATGGGTCGAAGGGTGAGCGGGGATCATCAGGAATGGTGTTCTTATTTAAGGTAATACCAACCTTGTCCAGGGCAACCTGGGCTTCTTTGCCCGGCACGTTTTTATTGGTCAGGTCAGCCAGAATCAAATGGGTGTCGGTTCCGTCTGAAATCAGCTTAAATCCCCTTTTCATCATCGCGTTTGCCAGGTAGGCGGCATTGGCCTTTACCTGCTTTGCGTATTCCTTAAATTCCGGCTGAAGTGCCTCTTTAAAGGCAATGGCTTTACCGGCTATCGTGTGCTCGTGCGGGCCGCCCTGAAGCCCCGGAAAAACTGCCTTATCAATCGCTTTGGCATACTTTTCCTTACAGAGGATCATGGCCCCTCTTGGACCGCGAAGGGTTTTATGGGTGGTGGTCATCACCACGTCGAAATAGGGCACAGGAGACTCAAGCACTCCGCCGGCCACCAGACCAGCGGTGTGGGAAATATCGGCCATTGTTAAGGCTCCGACTTCGTCAGCGATTTCTTTGAATTTCTTCCATTCAATATCTCTGGGGTATGCGGTAAAACCCGCCACGATCATCTTGGGTTTGTGCTCGTGGGCCAGCTTCCTCACTTCTTCCATGTCGATACGGCCGGTTTCCTTATCCACTCCGTACTGAACAAAATTGTATGCTTTTCCGGAAAAGGCAATGGGGAGTCCGTGAGTGATGTGACCTCCATGGTCCAGCTTTAAGCCCATTACCGTGTCGCCGAATTCGAGCAAGGCAAAGTAAATGGCGGTGTTGGCCGGTGACCCGGAGTAAGGCTGAACGTTCGCGTGTTCAGCTCCAAACAGTTCTTTGGCGCGGTCGATGGCCATATTTTCGATGACGTCTATATTTTCCTGTCCGCCGTAATAGCGCTTTCCCGGATAACCTTCTGAGTATTTGTTTGTCAGGATTGATCCGCAGGCTTCCATCACGGCCTGAGACGTATAATTTTCTGACGGGATCAGCTCTATCCCCTCTCTTTGCCTTTGTTCTTCACTTAAAATTGACTTCAGGATTTCAGGATCCTGATTTCCAATGGCTTCGTAATTCATAAGGGCAACGGGTTAAGACTAAATTAATTTTATCGGCAATCATAAACAGCCCGGTCGGTGATGATTATGTCGACAGGTTCATCATAGTTGTCTTTCGGAATCGAATCAAGAATTTGTTCCGCGTAAGCCAGACCTATTTTAAGCTTTCCTTTTTGCCTCTGAAGATAGCGGTCATAATACCCCTTTCCCATTCCCAGCCGGTCACCTTTCAGGTCAAAAGCAACTCCCGGCACCACAATGATTTCGACTGACTGATCGTACGTGCTGCTGGGCTCAATGCCTATGGGTTCCGGCACTTTTTCGAAGCCCCTCTTCAGATTCAGCGGTGAACTCAGCGGGATTGCCTGGAATTTTGAACTATCGGTGATTACCGGCAGATAGAGTTGTTTATTTTCCAAATGATTTTCTATGAGCTTATGGGTGTCTGCTTCGCCATTGACCGAATAGTAGAACAGTATGTGCTGAGCACTTTTAAAAATATCCAGATTTTCAAGCCGATGCCTGATCCGTCTGTCTTTTTCTTCCCGCTCGCTTTCCGGGAGATTCCTTCTCCATTTGAGTAATTTTTCCCGAATTTTAACTTTATCTTTCATATCGTGGGTCAGCCCCGACTTCGTCGGGGCGTGGGTCAGATTGTGGGTCAGCCCCGACTTCGTCGGGACGTGGGTCATATCGTTGCTCTTAATCACAATATGATCTTACAAAGCGAAGCGATGATCCACAATCTGATCTACAATTTGTAATTATCCTCCGAATACCTCTTTTGCCATTTCGATTACCGAGGGGTTTTTCGGTTTTTCTTCGGCATCGCCGGAATCATCTGTTTCTTTTTTAACCACCGGTTTTAAATCAATTTTTTTCACTTCGGCCTTCAGCGTTGGTTTTATGCTCAGCACTGCTTCAAAGGCAGCAATGATTTCACTCTGGTTCGTGGAGCTCAGGACTTTATCCATAAAAGTACTGGATTTAAAGTGCATGGTAAGGACTCCTCCTTCGAAACTGACGGGGTCACCATCCACGAACGACATCCTGATAAACGGTGTTTCTATATGATCCACAATGCGCTGCCAGTTCGATTTAATTTCTTCGAAAGTTACCTCGTTGACGACCGTTTTCGATTCAGTTTTCTTCTTCTCCGGCTCCATCAGTTCGCTCAGCGACTCTTCCGGAACGGATTCCTTGGTTTTTTCGGGCGCTTTGGCCGGATCAACAGTTCCTTTTCCTTCGTAGTCGCATGATTTTATCACCGCGATTTCCAAGGGTAACTGCGGGATATGAGCCTGATTAATCAGCTGTTTGGCTTCCGAAAAAATATCAATCATCTTTACAATATTGCTGATTTCCTTTTTTTCATTTATCCCTAGGAGCATCTGCTCTCTGAGAAAGCTAACCAGTTCGCTACAGAACTGTTTGAGGTTCTGCCCCTGGCTGTTTACCTGATTTAAGATATTGATCGCTTTTAGACTTTCTTTTTCAAGCAGCGCCTGATAGAAGGATTCAATCAGCATGTGACCTGTGATTCCAAGACTGCTGACCACTTCCTGATAAATGACTGAACCGTCGATGTTCATCTGTTCGAATAAGCCTATGGCATCCCTTAACCCCCCCGCTGATAGTTTCGCGATCAGTTCCAGCGCATCGGGCTCTGCATGGACTTCTTCTTCTTTCGCGATAGAAGTCAGCCGCTCAACAATATCCTGCGGAGTGATCCGCTTAAAGTTAAACTGCTGGCATCTGGAAACGATCGTCTCCGGGATTTTGTGTGCTTCGGTGGTCGCCAGGATAAAGTAGGCGTGAGTCGGCGGCTCTTCCAGGGTTTTCAAGAGAGCATTGAAAGCTTCCTTGGTCAGCATATGCACTTCATCAATGATGTAGACTTTGGATTTACCCTGAGTAGGAGCGAACAGAATTTTTTCTCTCAGTTCTCTGATTTCGTCAATTCCGCGGTTACTGGCGGCGTCGATTTCAATAAGGTCTACCAGCCGGCTGGCCAAAACCGCTTTGCAGTTGTCACATTCGTCGCATGGTTCTACGCCATCCATCCGGTTTGTGCAGTTCAGGCTTTTTGCGATGATTCTGGCAAGAGAGGTTTTACCTGTTCCGCGGGGGCCGCAAAAAAGGTAAGCATGAGTCAGCGCCTCTCGTTTTAAGGCGTTTTTCAGAGTGCTTACGATATGCGGCTGGCCGACAACCGAACTGAAATTCTGCGGCCGGTATTTTAGATAAAGTGACATAATTGTAGTTTCTAGTTTATAGTTTTTAGCGGCTTGTGACTTACTGCTTTAAACTTAGGACTTTAAGATTATCAGATTCGGTTTGCTTAGACAATCGGGTTTGCTAAAATAACTAAGCTATTTTCTTAAACATCATTCAATGAAATCACTTTTAAAATCATTTTTAGCTCTTCTGCCTGTTATTGTTCTAGCTGCCTGTACTCCAACCGACAGTTCACCTCCGCCTGTCCTCGGTAATCCCGAAGGTTCAATCCTT
>CAZSOH010000024.1:0-8334 GCA_964608535.1 uncultured Candidatus Peribacteria bacterium | reverse complement strand
TTGCGTTTCGTTTCTGGGTTCTATGTGAAAGGCGAGAGGCCGGCCCGAAGGCCGACCTGTTCCCCACCTGCTAGAAAGACAACGCGAGGTTGCCCATCAGGCCATTGGCGCCGATGTTCTCGAGCGAAAGGTCAGGTCGCTTGCCGGACGAGACCCCAGTGTCAGGGATCGACGTCCAGCGCAGGTCCGCACTGAGGCGGATACCGCTTGAGACATCGATATCGACACCGAGGCCGCCCGAACCACCGAGCCCTGGGAAGGCGAGGAATTCACCCACGCCGTAAAGGGCCCAGCTTCTGCTGAGCTTGACACCGAACTTGGCGCCAAGAGCCAGCACACCCCGGAAGCGATCTCCCGAAGAGGTGTCGCCGCCGAGGTTGCTGCGGGCGATGGAATCCCCATTCACGAAGGCGAAGCCGCCGTGGACGAACGGGGTGAGGAAGAGTCGTGAACCGAGGTTGAACCGGTTGGCGAGGCCAGCCCGGATCATGTGCAGGCTCACACCGGTGAGGTGGTCGTCCTGCGTCAGGCTACCCAGAACGGAATAGCCCAGCTCGATTCTGAGGTTGGCAAGCCACTTTCGGCCCGAGAGACGGCCGAGCAGGGTCACTCCCACCAGATCGGTGTTCGGCGTCAGCGTGAGGCTGCCGTCGGTGCCGATCAGCTGGTCGCCCTTGCGGCGGCCATAGTGGAGACCCTTCGAGGTTTGCGCCCGGCAGAAGTCACCCTCCTTGCAGCCCGGCTTCATTGTGCCGAGCCGGTCGTTCAGGTGGGTAGGCCGGGTCAGGTAGGCGATCTTGCTCTGGGGGAGCTGATGCATCGCCGCCCAGACGAGCAGAACCCGCATACGGGGGTCGGTCTTGGAATCCGACGCCTCGTCGAGGTAGCGCTTCATCAGCGCGTACTCGTCTTTGGAGACATGCTTGCCCTTGGCGTAGTCGAGGAAGGTCTTCAGGAGCTTCTGGTCCGCGTTTTTCTTGCAGGACCAGCGCACCTTGGCAGCCTCCGCGGTCAGGGCCTTGTCAGCCTTGTCGCGATCGGCCTTCTTGTGGGTGAAGGCTTTGACGGCCAGGGCGAGCTTCTGCTCCAGTTTGGTTTTGACCTTCTGGAGCGCCTGCTGCTTCTCGGTGAGGAACTTGAGCTCGATCCGCTTTGCCTTCAGGTTGAACTTGCGCAGGGCCTGGCGGCGCTTCCGTCGCGGCTTGATCCTGAGGATCTCGGCATGAGCCGTTTTGATCTTCTGAATCTTGCCGTCGACGTCAGCGAGCTTGGCCTTGTTGGTCGTGAGTTCGCCCTGAATGGGCTTCTGGTTTGCCGTGAGCTTCTTGAGCTCGGCGTCCAGATCCCGCACGCTCTTGGCCGCCGCCAGGGGGGCTTTGGCCTTGAGCATGCGACACCCCATCTTGTTGAGGGTGTCGGTGGTGCTGTGCACCCAGAAAGTGCCCAGATCACCGTACGTCTTATCGAACGTGCCACAGAACTTCGCGGCGCTGCTGAAGGCGGCGAAGACAACGTCAGCTTCGCTGGCGTCCTTCATGGCCTTCTTCGCTTCCGGCAGCTTGTTCGCGATGACCCAGAGGAAGAACTTCCTCATGCGGTCGACGTCCCTTCGAGCCTTGATGAGCGGTACGAGAGGCGCCGCGTGAGGGTTGAACGGCATGGCGCCGCTCTTCGTAGTCTTGGCGGGCTTGCGCTTGGGAGTGGCCTTGGCCTTGGGAGCCTTGGCCTTGCCCTTGCAGAGGTCTTTGGCCTCCTCGGGGAGACCGTAGTCTTCCGCTGCGCAGCCAGCATCGTCCAGCTCGTCGAGCAGATCGTCGTAGGCTTTGCGGACCTTGGCGACGTCCTTGCAGGCCTTGGCCTTCGCCAGCATCTTGCTGGCGAAGGCATTCTTGGCGACCTTCTGCTTGTTGCAGGCCGCCTCGGCGTTGCCGCCCGCGAGGGCGACGATGACCGCCACGAGGACGGTCATGATGATGGTCTTCATGGCGTTCTCCTTCTTGGGCCCGTGGGCCGTTTTCGGTTTCTGGTTCTGGTTCATCTTTCCTCCTTCCCCCGTAGGGGCAGTGACCCCGACGGGGGCCGGGATCAAACGTAAAACATTGCTATCTGTCAGCCTCCAGTCCTCTTTGTCATTCCAGTCCTCTTTTGTCATCCCGGACTTGATCCGGGATCTAGTAAATGACCAATCAGTTAGTCACTAGATTCCTGTTTTCACAGGAATGACAACTGGTGGTCTGGGATTGCAAAGGGGGCTAAACGCTGACAGATAATCGTCATCATTTTTTATTAGCATTTGTGATCTTAAGTATGCAAAATCAAATACCGCTTTCTGTCATCCTGAACTTGTTTCAGGATCTAAGAAAGGATAGATTAAATATTGCGCTTTAAGAGTCACATTTCCCTCTGATATAAAAGAGCACGAAACGGGCATAAAATGCCCTAACCCAACCGCTTCCCTCAAGCAAAGAGAGAAGAATTGGAAGGTTAGTGTATATCATTTTTGCAATTTTGTCAAGTCTTTTGGCATATCCCTGTTTCGTAAAATGTGCATAAAAAATAGCCGGACGGCAACACAAGAAGATTTCCCTTTCTGCCTGTTATCTTGTACGCTTTAAAAGATGAAAATAGCGGTTCCCGTCCGGGAAACATCACAGGAGAAAGCGCTCAAGGCGGTAAAGCGCGTAAAAGGAAAGGCGGATCTGGCCGAAATCTGGCTGGACCACATCAAAGATCTGGATTTGAAAGCGCTGGTCAAAAACAGCCCCCTGCCCCTGATCTGCGTCTGCAAAAAACCCATCGAGGGCGGACGTTTTAAAGGAAATTATAAAGAAGCCCGGAAGCTGCTTTTAGAAGCCGCCGGATATGGCGCAAAGTACATCGACCTTCCTTTGAAAGGAATCAGGAATCAGGAATCGGGAATCAGAAAACATTTGGCCGACTCCCGAATCCTTAATCCCGACTCCCGGTTAATAATCAGTTATCATAATTTCAAAGAAACTCCCGGGAGTTCAGAACTGATGAATAAGGTTAAAGAAATGATTAGGTATGGTGCTGATATCGTCAAAATCGCCGTTAAGGCCAATTCGCTCGATGACACACTGGCGGTGATTCTGCTGGCCCAGCAGCTGCAGGCTAAAAAGATTCCGCATATTCTGATCGCGATGGGTAAAAAGGGCGTTTTAAGCCGGGTCTTAACCCCTTATCTGGGCGGTGAAGCTATGTTCGCCCCGCTCGACAAAAAAAGCTCTTCAGCCCCCGGCCAGCTCACTGTCTCTGAGCTCAAAACGGCCTGGGGTTTGATTAGTGAGTAATCCCTCACAATAACCATTCCACAGTATTTAATCCTTCCAGGATACCTATTTCTATTGCGGCAAAGGCCGCGACTGACTTTTGTGAAGGGTTTCTGCTTTGAGGCGCATCATGCTGTTTTATTCACACTTGCCCATTTTTTCACTGGCGAAAAAATTGGGCGAAAAAAGCCACCGGGGCTACTGAAGCGTGTAATCAGCGTTGTACCTTATATCATCATTTCCCACGCTCATTCGCCCCGGACCCCATATTGCCTTATGTCAGCAGAGCACATTCAAGCATAGATTCCTGCTTCCGCAGGAATGAAAAGTGAAGGAGTAATGCCACTGAGGCTCAACCATCATTAAACAGCAAAAACCTCACTTGAATGTGCGGTGAACATTTAAAAGGAAAAAGGGGGTTTGGGGGTCGAAACTCTGCCCAGTAAAGATATTTAGTATAACGTTGGGTTTGGTTTTGAGACCCCCAATGGTTTTGGCACTTTTGACAGCAAAAGTGCAAAGAGGCTCAGCGGAGCGCGAGCCGTAAAAAGAAGCTAGAAATCTTGTGGAATGGTTATTGTGCAGGTTTTCGACTTTCAGAAAAAACTAAAAAATTGTATGCTCTGAGCGATATAATTTTAGAAAATGAGTTTAAAAGTCGGTATCGTAGGCCTTCCTAATGTGGGGAAATCAACCCTGTTCAATGCCTTAACCCGTTCCAAGGGGGCGCAGGCCGCTAATTATCCCTTCTGCACCATCGATCCGAATGTTGGCGTGGTAGAGGTTCCGGACGAAAGGATTGATGCTCTGGCAGCCATTGTAAGCCCCGAAAAACGCATCCCGGCCATCGTGGAATTTGTGGATATCGCCGGTTTGGTGAAGGGGGCCAGCGAAGGGGAGGGGTTGGGCAATAAATTTCTCCATAACATCCGGGAATGCCATGCGATTGCGCAGGTCATCCGCTTTTTTGAAGATCCGGACATCACCCATGTTCATGGGGGAATCAACCCGAAACTGGACAAAGATGTCATTCAGCTGGAACTGATTCTCGCGGATCTGGATACAGTGAACCGGCGCTATAAAGAGGCTGAAACCAAGTCCAAATCAGGGGATAAAGAGTGGCTTTTCCAGCTTGCTGTTCTGAAAAAACTAAAAGAAGCGCTCGAAGAAGAAAAGAAGGTGATCGACCTTGATCTGGAAGAAAAAGAAGCAGAATTCATTAAGGAATTGCATCTTCTCACCAACAAACCCTTCATCTACATCGCAAACCTCAAAGAAGATGAATTGAGCCCCTTTAAGGCCGAAGAAGCTAAGCAGGAACTACAGCTCGGAAACCACGAAACAATTCTTCCGGTTTCCGCCAAAGTGGAAGAGGATCTGGTGGGTTTTTCAGAGGCTGAAGCCATCGAATATCTGACGGAGCTGGGCCTCAAAGAATCAGGTCTGAATGCCTTAATAAGAGCTTCTTATGATCTTTTGGGATTGATGACGTACTTCACAGCCGGACCGAAAGAAGTGCGGGCCTGGACCATCAAAAAAGGCTCCAGAGCTCCCCAGGCGGCGGGTGTGATTCACACGGATTTTGAAAAAGGATTTATCAAAGCGGATGTGATTGGCTACAATGATTACGTATCCTCCGGCGGCGAACTGCAGGCGAAGGAAGCCGGAAAATTACGGCAAGAAGGCAAAGAATATGTAGTACAGGAAGGTGACGTGATGCACTTTAAATTTAATACTTAATTCAAATAGCTTTCAAATGGCTATCAGATTGCTATCAATTTGCCTCCATCCGGCAATATGAAAGCGCGAGCCTGGCGAGCATGAAAGCTATAGGATAGCCATTTGAAATGAAAAAAGAAGCCAAAATTGCCTACTTCTCAATGGAAGTCGCCCTGCAGACCGATATGCCGAATTACGCCGGCGGGTTGGGGGTTTTAGCCGCTGATATTCTTAAATCGGCCGCTGATTTAGGCCAGCCGGTGGTTGGGGTAACGCTGATGTATCATGCCAGCGAAAATCCGGAATTGGCCTTTAAGCCGGGGGAAGGGTTTAAAAAACTGGAAACCATTGCCAGGATGCACATCGAGGACCGTCTGGTGGAAATCGGCGTATGGGAGTACGTCATAAAAGGTGAAAAAGGGGAGGTTCCGGTTTATTTTCTGGATACCAATATGCCAGATAATAAGCGCTGGGACCGGGACATCACCAAGGATCTATACGCCTTAGATCGCTACACCCGCCTCTGTCAGGAATCGATTTTGGGAATTGTGGGGGTGCGGATGCTCAGGAATATGGGCTACGAGAATATCGAAACCTTTCATATGAACGAGGGGCACGCGGCCCTTCTTTCCTTTTCGCTTCTGAACGAAAATGAATACAAAGATGAAGCCGTGAAAGAAAAATGTGTGTTTACCACCCACACGCCCGTACCGGCCGGTCACGACCGCTTCGATTACGGGCTGGTAAACAGCGTGCTCACCCAGAAAGTGCCCTGGCACATCAAAAAAATCGCGGGCGAATCCGACCTCAATATGACCACTCTCGCACTCAGTATGAGCCGGACCGCCAATTCGGTTTCCGAAAAGCATCAGGAAGTCTGCCAGAAAATGTTCCCGAATTTTCACTTTCAGAATGTGACCAATGGAGTGCATCTGGAAAGCTGGGTTTCTGAGCCGATGTCCGGGTTGTATAGCAAGCATCTGGAAGGATGGAAAACAAATCCTGAACAGATGTCAAAAGCCCTGGAAATACCAGATAGCGAGGTGGCCGAAGCCCGCAAAAAAGGGAAGAAGGCGCTCATTGATTTTATCAACGGGAATCCGGAATACTTTTGCATTTCGCATGAAGAGATCACCGAAGACGACCTGCTGGATGAAGATACGCTGACGATCACGTTTGCCAGGCGTTTTGTGCCTTACAAGCGTCCTTTGCTTTTGTTCAGCGATCTTGAAAAGCTAAGGTCGCTCGGCTTTGGCAAGCTCCAGCTTATCTTTGCCGGCCCCTACCACGTTGGCGATAAATTTGGAAACGGTGTTACCAATGAGCTGGTTCATATAGGAAAGGCCCTCAGAGGACAAATCAAATTAGTGGTTCCGTCCGATTACAAACTGGAAATTGCCAAATATCTGGTACAGGGGGCAGATGTATGGCTCAATAACCCCCAGCCTCCTATGGAAGCCAGCGGGACAAGCGGGATGAAGGCGGCGGCCAACGGCGCTCTTAACCTTTCTGTTTTGGACGGCTGGTGGATTGAGGGATACCGCCAGAACCCAAAAAGCGGCTGGGCCTTTGGCAAAGCGCCCGAGGATAACTGTGCGCCAAATCAGGATAAGATGGACGCGGATTCACTCTATACCACCCTGGAAGAGGTAATCGATTGTTATTACAATAAAAAAGGGGAGTGGGTTGATCGGATGAAAAACGCCATCACTCTCGGCGCAACTTTTAATACCCACCGGTGCATTCAGGAATACGCCGAAAAACTGTGGAATCTTTAACCAATTGTAAGCCGATAGTAAATCCAATTGTCAGACCATTGGAAAGCTATTGGATAGCAATTGGAAAGCTATTGGATTATGCATAAACGAAAAAACCCCATCACCATCAATGAACCTTTCGAATGCGTGAAATGCAAAATGGATGTTAAGCCTCACCCGGAAGGGAGCTGCAGAAACCATTGCCCTTATTGCCTGTATTCACTGCATGTTGATCTGGAGGTGCCCGGGGATCGCCTGAGTGAATGCGGCGGTCTGATGAAGCCGGTTGGGATTGAAAACAACAAAAAGAAGGGAATGCGGGTCATTCACGTTTGCCAAAGCTGTGGTCATAAGTCCTACAACCGCTGCGCCCCGGACGACAATTGGGATCTGATCTGCCAGCTCAGCAGGATTCCCCAGTAACGAGTCAAATCATCTCCATAAGGCCGTTATTCAGGTCGTAATACCCGCCGATGATCTTAAGTCCGTTTTGGGTGACGGCTTTATGAAGGACAGGGCTCGATATATCCAGTTTCTGGATGAGGAGTTTAACATTTTCTTTAACGGCATTGTCGATCAGGTTACCAGGCTGATCTTCTGCCCGCCGGACGGCTTCGGTAGCAGTGGCCACTAAACTGCCCAGATGGTGATGGACATCGTCGCCGCTGGCCGCGGTTTTGACGACGCCGCAGTTTTTATGTCCGAGCACCATCACCAACCGAACCCCCAAATGCTCAACAGCGTATTCCACACTCCCGATACACACATTTCCCACTGTATTGCCGGCAACCCGGATCACAAACAAATCTCCCAGACCCTGATCAAACAGGATTTCCGGAATCACCCGTGAGTCGCTGCAGCCGATGATCACCGCAAAAGGATTCTGTGAATGAGAAACAGCCTTAAGATGAGCTAAGTCCTGATTAGGCCGGATTGATCGCCCGTCCACAAAACGCTGATTTCCTTCCGTTAGCCGGTCAAGGGCTTCCTGAGCGCTAATCTGGTTCATGCTTCAAATAAAACGATTAAAAACAGTTTAGCATATTTCATTGATTATTTAAAAAATCCAGAAAGATTTGATTTTATGGTCAGGATCAAATAATATGCTCATATGGCTCACTGGAGTCATTTTTTGTGAAACGCGCTTACTCATAATTTTCATTCTATGCCCCACAATAATTCTGTATTAGTTGTGGAAGATGATGCTTATCTGTCTAAAGTTCTCGTGACCCGGCTGAAAGAGGAGGGTTTTAAAGTAAGAAGTGCCGATGACGGTATGCAGGCTTTTGCGATGTGCAAAGCTGAAAAATTCGGCCTGATTCTGCTGGATCTGCTGATGCCGGTCATGGATGGTTTTGGCTTATTAAGGAGGCTAAAAAAGGAACAATACAGTCAGCCAGTGATTGTGCTTACCAATCTTGCCCAGGACGATGATCTGAAGGAGGCTAAAACACTCGGAGCGGAAACCTGTTACATAAAATCAAACCTCTCGCTGGAGGAGGTGATTGAAAAAGTAAAAAGCCGGCTGGCACACGCTTAAGACAGATGAGAGAGTGGAGCGGGCAAAG
>CAZSOH010000023.1:0-8350 GCA_964608535.1 uncultured Candidatus Peribacteria bacterium | reverse complement strand
AGCACTTCGAGAAAATCAGGAACTCTATCAAAAGGGTTTTGAAAAAAAGCAGGTTAAGGCTGACATCCCTAAAGTTCTTGAGCTGGACGAAAAATACCGCGAGGCCTTAATGAAAGTGGAAGAATTCAGGGCCGAGAAGAATAAGATGAGCAAACTCATTCCCACGCTAAAAAATGAGGAGCGGGAGGCTAAAATCAAAGAGATGAAGGCACTGGGAGAAAAGCAGTCAGAAGCTGAAGAAAATATGAACAAATTTTTTGTTCAATTAAAAGCGTTTGCTGATTCCCTCCCCAATCCCCCTCATGAGAGCGTGCCGGAAGGGAAAGATGACCAGGACAATAAAGCGGTCAAAACCGTTGGAGAAATCCCCCGATTCAGCTTTAAACCCAAAGACCATCTCGAGCTTGGGGAACTTTTAGATGTGATCGATATGGAAACCGGCGCCAAGACAAGCGGAGCAAGATTCTATTACCTTAAAAATGAACTGGTTCAGCTGGAATTCGCGCTCATCAACTGGCTTCTGCAGAAGTATGTCAAAAAAGGTTTCACGCCTGTTACCGTCCCGATGCTTGTAAAGGAAGAGATGATGTACGCGACGGGCTTTTTTCCGGCGGACCGGAATGAGATTTATACAGTAAACCCCAAAACAGACGATAACCCCGACGGGGATGACCTGTATCTGGTGGGCACCTCCGAAGTGCCGCTGGCAGGCCTTCATATGTTTAAACCGGTCAAGGCTGAGGAGCTGCCGAAACGCTATATCGGTTTTTCCACCTGTTTCCGCCGCGAAGCGGGCAGTTACGGAAAGGACACCCGCGGGATTCTGAGAGTCCACCAATTCGATAAGCTGGAAATGTTCTCCTTCTGCCATCCGGATAAATCCTGGGAAGAACATGATTTCCTCCTCAGTATTGAGGAAGAAATCCTCCAGGACCTCAAACTCCCCTATCAGGTGGTGAATATCTGCGGAGGCGACCTGGGGGCGCCGGCCGCTAAAAAATATGACTGTGAAGTCTGGATTCCCACTCAGGAGAAATTCCGCGAACTGACCAGCTGCAGCAACTGTACCGATTTTCAGGCCCGGCGTGGCGGCATCCGGTTTAAAGATGAAAACGGCACGCACCTCCTGCACACCTTAAACGGCACCGCAATGGCTTCCACCCGTACCCTGATCGCGATCATGGAAAATTACCAGCAGGAAGATGGCTCGGTTTCAATTCCGGAAGTCTTGAGGCCTTTTATGGGCGGGGTTGATTCTATTCAGCCTAAATAAATCCTGGATCCGGAATTCGGTTCACCTGAGGCGGAGAAATTCGGCTTTTTTCTTACTGAATCCCTATTTCTGATTCCCCGTCCGAACCGGCACGGGCGGGCCGAATCCTAACGGTTGCAATTCCTCTCAAAAATAAGGTAAGGTATTATTACCTAATCGACAGAAAAATATGAAACCAATGCCCCCTCAACCACCGCGGCAGCCTCAGTTCCGACCGCCGCAAAAAAAGAACAGTTTTGCCTATGTCCTTATTTTCGCGCTGATTCTGACGCTGGCTTATTACATCTTCAATCCTCAAGGTACAACTGAAGACAAACGGTCAACTGAAGTTCCTATCAGCCAGATGGTTGAATCTTACAGTAACCAGCGCTTTTCTGAACTTGAAGTGAAAAATTCGAAGATCTACGGAACGGATAAAAATTCAAAACGTTTTTTTGCTGTTATCCCGGAAGGCGAAAGCCTGAAAGATTTGGGATTTTTTGACCCTGCCAATCCAACTGAAATAAAAGCCATCAGCACCGAAGCCGCTACTTTCTGGCTCAATGTGCTCAGCGGATGGCTTCCGATCATTCTTTTCGTCGCTCTGATCATTTTCATGGCCCGTCAGCTGGGCAAAGGGGCTAACAGCGCTTTCTCTTTCGGTAAATCTCAGGCGCGCGTGTATTCAAAAAATGGTAAGAAAAAAACAACTTTTAAAGAGGTAGCGGGCATGGAGGAATCAAAGGAGGAGCTCGTGGAAGTGGTTGATTTTCTGAAGAATCCAAAGAAATTTACCAAAATCGGTGCTAAAATCCCCCGCGGCGTGATGCTGATCGGGGCTCCGGGCACCGGTAAAACCCTGCTGGCCAGGGCAGTGGCCGGAGAAGCGAACGTCCCTTTTTTCAGTATTTCCGGCTCCGAATTTGTGGAGATGTTTGTGGGAGTGGGTGCGAGCCGTGTGCGCGACTTATTCCAGAAGGCAAAACGGAATGCTCCCTGCATTATTTTTATCGATGAAATTGATGCGGTAGGACGGCAAAGAGGGTTTGGAATCGGCGGGGGGCACGATGAACGCGAACAGACTCTGAACCAGATTCTGACAGAAATGGATGGGTTTGAAAATGAAACCAATGTGATTGTGATGGCCGCCACCAACCGCCCGGACATTTTGGATGTGGCGCTAATGCGGCCGGGCCGTTTTGACCGGCGAGTGATTATTGATATGCCGAATTTAAAAGAACGTGAAGCTATTCTTGAAGTTCATACGCGCAATAAACCTCTTGATAAAAAAGCGGATCTTAATGTGATTGCCCGCCAAACTCCTGGCTTTTCCGGGGCTGATCTTGAGAATCTTCTCAATGAGGCGGCGATTTTAGCCGCCCGCCAGAACCGTAAAACGGTTACTCAGCATGATCTGGAACAGGCGGTGGAAAAGGTCGGCCTTGGCCCTGAGAAAAAATCCCGAAAACTCTCTGAGCATGAAAAGAAAGTGACCGCGTATCATGAGGTGGGCCACGCTCTGGTCGGCAAGCTTCTGCCGGGCTGTGACCCGATTCAGAAGGTCACGATCATCCCTCGAGGTATGGCGCTCGGAGTCACCTGGTCCGTCCCTGAAGAAGATAAACATCTGGTGGCTGTTTCTAAATTCAAAGACGAGCTTTGTATGCTTCTGGGGGGTTTGGTCTCCGAGCGGGTTTTCTTTAAGGAGGTTACTACCGGAGCTAGTTCAGACCTCCAGAAAGCCACCGGAATTGCCCGAAAAATGGTCACCGAATATGGCATGAGCCCTGACCTTGGGCTGGTGGTGTTTGGCGAAAAAGGCGGGGGACACTTCATGGGCTCAGAGGTTGCCACCTATAAAAATTACAGTGAGGAGGTAGCCGGAAAAATTGATGACGCGATCTCCAAGTTCATCAAAGAAGCTGAAAATCGAACTGAAAAACTCATCAATGACAACAAGGATTTGATGCACACGATCGCAGAAGAACTATTAAAAAAAGAAGTTCTCAACGAGAAAGAGTTCAATTCATTTTTTAAAAAATCTAAATAAGTACTTATGCATAAAATGAAACAGGTTCGCTTCAAGGCGCCTACCCATATCACTATCCCCGCCTCTAAAGAGATCAATCAGGCTGACTCCGGGCAGCTTTCCCAGTCTCCTGAGGGATTCGGACAATTGCCGATTGATATTCTGGAAAATGAGAAGGAAATCCTGGTGATCACGCCCATTGCCGGTGTGGACATTGATAAGACTGAAATCATTATCACCAATGATGTACTTACTATCCGCGGCGAAAGGCAGACGGATCTGACCGATTTTGCGTTTAAAAAGAGGGATTACTATGTTCAGGAGTGCTTTTGGGGCAGGTTTTCTAGGTCGGTTATTCTTCCTGCCAACGTGGACGCGTCAAAGATTGAGGCGACCCAGAAAGACCATGTCCTATATATAAGGGTGCCCAAAAAAACTGCCCTGCAGATGAGAATTGTTAAAATCAAGCCTTAATTTACATTTAACATTTGACCTTTTACATTTAACGTATTTGTAATTCATGTCAAATGTCACATGTCAAATGTCACATGTCTAGAATAAGAAAAGCTGTACTGCCGGTGGCTGGAATGGGGACAAGGTTTATGCCCGCCACAAAGGTTGTTCCAAAAGAACTTCTGCCTATTGTGGATAAGCCTGTCATCCAGTATCTCGTTGAAGAAGCTGTACTGAGCGGGGTGGAAGAGGTCATTTTTGTGATATCACCGGGGAAGGAGCTGATCAGAGACCATTTTTCCCATCATCCTGAACTTGAGGCGCTGCTCAAGGAAAGAGGGAAGCATCATGTGGCCGACAAGCTGTCCCCCATTCATAATATGGCCCGTTTTTCTTATGTTTACCAGCATGAGCCCCTCGGGGACGGACACGCGATTCTGATGGCTGAGCAGGAAGTGGGAAATGAGCCTTTTGTGGTCTTATTTGGGGATGATATTGTAAAGCACAGTGTTCCCGCTACCAAACAGCTGATGAATCATTTCACAGGCGAAAGTATACTGGCAGTCGAACGGATTCCACGGGAGCAAACCACCTCTTACGGAGTGATCAGGCCCGGTCAGCAAAACGGCCGCCTTTATGAAATCCTCGGAATGGTTGAAAAACCACACCCGGATGAGGCGCCCAGTGATCTGGGAGTGATCGGTAAATACATATGTCCCCCTGAAATTTTTCAGGCTCTTAAAGAAGCGCAGCCCGGAAAAGATGGTGAAATCCGTCTGATTGACGGTTTGATCCGTTTGAAGGACTCTCAAAATGTGTGGGCTGTTGAAATTGAGGGAGACCGGTTTGATACCGGTAAGCCGGAAGGCCTGTCGGCTGCGTCAAGCGCCTATTTAGAGGATGCGCTGTAATTGGCTTAAATATATGCACACCATATTTCTGGCTTGACTGTCTCCTGCAATTTGAGTAGGTTTACTTGAGATTAGAGTGGAAAAATGTTAAAATGGTGAGACAGTTAACATAATAAAACATGCCCAAAGATCTAGACAATGAACAGTATCCGCCACACATCCTGGAAGCCCTCGAGTCCATTGAGAATCTTAAGCTGAACGGAAAACATGAAGAATCAATCAGTGAAGCCCAAAAGCTCCTGGTCAGTGATCCGAATTGTGTTGCCGCTCTTGAAGAGATTGCCGATAATTATGTGAGTCTTGATCAATTTGATGCGGCTAAAAAAGCGGCGAACCACGCCCTTAAGCTGGATAATAAAAGTTACACTGGCTACTATATTCTGGGTTTTTTGACTTCTCATCATCAGGAATGGGAGGAGGCTCTTGTTCATCTTAAAAAAGCCAATGAACTCCACCCCAATAACCCGGAAATCCTGCGCTGTCTTGGCTGGGCTACATTCAACTGCAATAAACGCAGTCAGGGCATTGTTATCTTAGAAAGAGCTCTCAATCTTGACCCGGAAAACAGCCTGACCTTATGTGACCTTGGCATCTGCTATCTGCAGACTAAAAATTTCAATAAATCGGTTGAGCTTTTGAAAAAGGCGATGGAAATTGACCCGGACAACAAGCGGATTCAAGAGTGCTATAAGGCTGCCAAAGGCTTTAGCGAACGATACAGTACTCTTATCACCAAACCAAAACGCCGGGCTCCGCAGCGAAAAACATTCTAAATTTTTGGACTAAGGACTAAGGATTATGGACTAAGTTTTTTTCTTATTCCATTTTTTAGTTTATAATCGGCCTAGCTCTTAATCTCTAGCTCTTAGCCCCCGTGGAAAATAAAATAAAAGTAATGGGCTTCGGCACTTTTGACGGTCTGCATCCGGGCCATGTCAGCTACCTTAAACAGCTAAGGGAATTAGGTGGGCCGGTGGGTGTTGTGGTTGCCCGGGACGCGAATGTGGAACGAATAAAAGGAAGACCTCCTCAGAATGATGAAATTTCCCGCCTCGCCGCGCTTCAGCAGTCTGACTTGGTGGATTTGGCGTTTCTGGGACATATGACGGATTTTTACCAAAGCATTGCTGACCACAACCCCGAAATTATCGGGCTGGGATATGATCAGCATGCCGATATCGAACTGATTCAGAAGCTTTTTCCAAATATTAAAATTGTGAGGCTGGAATCCTTTGAGCCGGAAACTCATAAGTCTTCTCTTTTGAACGGTCAGTAGCAGTTTAGTCCGAAATGACTGTAGTTTTTCTGTCTGAGTTTATGTTTGAGCATACTGGACTTTAAGGTATAATCTACTCAGCATAAAAACAAATAATGAAAGGATTTCTGGGATATTTCAGGAAAACAAAATTTGAAAGGCGTCTGATCTGGCTTGAGCGGGTCTTTAAGAATGGCTGGCAGAACCTGATGCGCAATAAGCTTCTCACGATCGCCACCACTCTGATTATCGCCCTTATGTTTTTTGTGTTTAATCTGGTGCTCGCCCTCAGTTTTGCCAGTGATTCGGTGATCCTCTCCCTTGGACGGAAAGTAGATATCCGGGCTGAAGTACTTCCTCAGGTCGCCGACTACACAATAAAAACCCTGGTGAACGAACTAAAAGAGCGGCCTGACATCAGCGAAGTGGTTTTCATCAGTCGTGAGGAAGCGCTGAGGAATTTTGGTTCTAAATATCCGAATGTGATCGCTTTCCTGAACAATAATCAGCTTAAAAATCCTCTTCCTAATGTAATCCGGATTGTCGGACGGGACGTGGAAGACAATAATGCCATCATCAATACCCTGGAGGAAGACCGCTATGCCCGCATTATCAACCAGCAGAAGCTACAAAATGACGTTGACCAGAAGAGCCGGAATGAAAAAATTCTCAATATCACCCACTTTATTAAAAAAATCGGCGTCTGGCTTAATCTGGTCTTCGCACTCGTTGCCATTCTTATCATTTTTAACAGCATTAACATCAATATTCACACTCACCGCCATGAAATCAACATCATGCAGTTAGTGGGAGCCAATAAGAATTTTATTCGTGGAGGGCATCTGCTGGAGGGGGTTTTCTATGCTCTGATGGCTCTGATCCTCAGTATGATTTTTTCCCGGATCACCTTGCTTTACCTCAGTAAAAACCTGATTGGCGTAATCACCAATGAGAGCCTTTTGGTGGGGCTTAATGCCATCCTTTTACACTTTGAAGACCACTTCTGGCTCACTTTTACCTGGCAGTTTGCCGGCGCCATTTTTGCCGGACTTTTCAGCAGTTTTTTAGCAATCGAACTTTATCTTCGCAGAAAATTCACCTTCTAAATTCCAAATTGCTATCAAATAGCCTTCAGATTGCTGTTAAGTAATTAAGATTATACGAAAGCAATTTGAAAACGCGAAGCTGAAAGCAATTTGTAAGCAATATGAATAAGAATTTCAAAACCAAAGGCATTATTATCCGGAAAGTTGATTTTGGAGAAGCAGACCGCATTGTGACTGTGCTTACTGAAGATTTCGGAAAAATAGACTGCATTGCTAAAGGAGCGCGTCGGCTTAAGAGTAAGTTTTCCGGACGGCTGGAGCTTTTCAGTCATGTGCTCTTAACCTGTTTTCAGGGAAAAACGCTCGCCTGCCTCAATGAAGCTGAACTGCTCGGGAGTCTGACGGAAACCAAAGAACTTGACCGGCACCGTGTGCGGTTTTACATGGCTGAACTGACCCACAAACTGATTCAGCCGGAACAGGAACTTACCGGAGCTTACCATCTATTAGAGGAAGCTTTAGCCGCTTTGGAAGGAACCCTAAAGTATGAAACAGTTCTTCAGACCTATCTGATCAAACTTCTCACCCTATCCGGCTTTTTACCTCCATGGAATCATTGCTCCTCCTGCAATGAGAGCTTAAAAATTGAGAGTCCAATCTACTCCAGTGTTCAGGATAATCATGTTTTATGTCCAATGTGCGCTTCTGCCTCCGACCCCCTCTTAAAATCCCCTCTGGTAAAATGGGTTTACTTCATGCAAAAATACCCTCTGTCTGAAGTGATCCGGGTACAGGTGCTGGAAGAAGATCAGCGGTTTGTATGGGGGTGGCTTCAGCGCCTTCTTGACCCTCTACTTAGTTCTCCGCTTAGGTCGGAAGCATTTTTCAGGACTCGGCATAGTTCTTAGTAATTTCCCAGTGTACTTCTTGGGTAAGCTACCGTGTGAATAAGGCGATTCGATATATTTCACTCCTCTCATTCTTCGATAGCGCCGCATAAACTGTCTGCCTCGCTTCAGGCTGCCCTCCCGCCGCTTAGTGGCCACCAGAGTCAGGTTCCCGCCGCCACGAACAAACCGGTGAAAATCGTCGAAATATCCATATAGAGCATCAAGCAAAATGATGTTTTTGACGTCTTTCACTTCACTCCAGGCAGCTGCAGTTGAATAGCCTCCGCTATGAGCTACCAAGGTGATGGGGGCATGCGGATCCATTCCTTCAATATCCATATCCGACTTAGCAATGGCAATCAGTTCACGGACACTTTTACGCTTGGGTGAAGTATGTTCCCATCGGTACATTTCCCGGGCATTCTGCGCATCATTCTGGGGCGAATCCGGCACAATAAACAACGCCTTTCTTCCCGATTCTTCAAACTGTTTCTGTAAGTGATAATATTTACCC
>CAZSOH010000022.1:0-9044 GCA_964608535.1 uncultured Candidatus Peribacteria bacterium | reverse complement strand
TTTCCGTATCCCAGCGGAGCGGGGCTTCATGTGGGGCATCCCGAAGGGTATACGGCCACCGATATAATTTGTCGCTATAAGCGAATGACTGGAGTGAATGTACTCCATCCGATGGGATGGGATGCCTTTGGCCTGCCGGCGGAAAATTACGCCATCAAGACGAAAATCCACCCCAAGAAAAGCACCAATGATAATATTGAGACGTTCAGGAAGCAGATTCAGTCAATTGGTTTTTCATACGACTGGGATCGTGAAATCAATACCTCTGCTGAAGATTATTATAAATGGACTCAGTGGTTCTTTTTGTTTTTATATAAAAATGGTCTGGCTTATAAAAAAAAGGCTCCGGTTAACTGGTGTGAAGGTTGTAAGACCGTTCTCGCAAATGAGCAGGTGATTGACGGAAAGTGTGAACGCTCTAAGGATGAAGTGGTTAAAAAGAATTTGTCTCAATGGTTTTTTAAGATCACAGATTTTATTGAAGATTCTGAGCAGGATGGCAGGAAGACCGACGGTTTGCTCAATGGACTTTCTAAAATTGACTGGCCGCACGGAACACTCATGTCTCAGCAGAACTGGATTGGAAAAAGTGAAGGACTTGTTTTTACAGCTCCAGTCAAAGATACTGATTTAACTATTCAGACTTTTTCGGCTCATTTTGAAGCTTTTTTTGCGGATACGTTTGTGGTTATTGCTCCCGACCACCCCTTTTTGCCTGAATTGCTGGAAGGGGTGACGAATAAAGAGGAAATTCTTGAATTCTGCGATGAACTCATCCAGAAACGGATTGAGAGAGGGTTTGAAGAAGAAAAAGAACCGGAAGGGATTTTTACCGGCCGTTATATTGTTGATCCTGTCGGAAATGGTGATTTGCCGATCTGGGTGGCTAGTTTTGCTTTGGCGGATTATGGAACGGGCATTGTGAAATCTTCGTGTCATGATGAACGCGACTTTGCGTTTGCCAAAAAATACGGACTTCGTTTAAAACCGGTTCTGTTTCCTGAAGATCCTGAACAGCGGAAGCGAGTAGAAAATCTTGAGGAGTGCTATACGGATATGCAGAATGGTGTTTTGAACGAACCGGAGGCATTTAAAGGGAAAAGGGCTGGTGAATATCGCCAGCAAATTGCTGATTATGCTGTGGAGCAGGGGTTCGCTGTTAAAAAAACGAATTATAAATTACGGGACTGGCTGGTTTCCCGGCAGCGATATTGGGGCGCTCCGATTCCTATTATCTACTGTGAGGAGTGTGGCGAAGTTCCTGTGCCGGAGAAAGATCTGCCGGTACTTCTTCCTGATGATGTTGATTTTATGCCGACCGGTGAAAGCCCTTTGACCAGTTCAAAATCTTTTCATGCAGTAAAATGCCCTGAATGTGATAAGCCTGCTAAGCGTGAATCTGATACGATGGACACTTTTGTCTGCTCGAGCTGGTATATGTTCCGATTTGCGGATCCGAAAAACAGCAATGAATTTGCTTCTAAACGGGCTCTTCATGACTGGTGTCCGGTAGATTTGTATGTAGGAGGCGCGGAGCATACGGTTCTGCATCTTCTTTATTCACGGTTTTTCACCAAGGCCCTGCATCGTTACGGTTACCTTGATTTTGATGAACCGTTTTTAAAACTCCGGCATCAGGGAATTATCCTGGGTGAGGACAATGAAAAGATGAGTAAATCCCGGGGGAATGTAGTGAATCCTGATGATGTGATCAGACAATACGGTGCGGACACGCTACGGGTTTATGAAATGTTTATGGGCCCTTTCCATGACATGAAGCCCTGGAGCACCAAGAATATTGAGGGTTCTTTCCGATTTTTACAAAAAGTATGGCGATTGGTGGAAGAGGGGGAGATTATAGATGAAAAACCTGTAGGGGTCGCAGATGGCCGAATGGACGTTGCACCTGTAGGGGACGCACATGTGCGTCCCCTACAGGTTTTGTTACATAAAACGATAAAAAAAGTCACCGAAGATATCGAATCGTTCTGTTTCAATACGGCTATTTCCCAGATGATGATCCTGGCGAATGAAATTATGAAAGAGAAGAAACGGTCTAAAGAAGTTCTGGAAAAACTGGTTCTGACCCTGTCTCCTTTTGCTCCCCATCTTTCCGAAGAATTGTGGTCGATGCTTGGGCACACCAAAAGTTTGGCTTATGAACCCTGGCCGGAATATGACGAAAAACTAGTGGTGGATGATACGTTTGAACTGGTGTTCGCGGTGAACGGTAAAAAGCGGTCTTCTAAAGAAGTATCAAAGGATATCTCTGAAGATGATGCGATTGCCGCCGCGATGGAGGATGAGGCAATCCAGCGGAACATAGAAGGGAAAGAGGTGATTAAGAAGATTTATGTTAAGGGTAAATTGGTGAATGTGGTGGTTAAATAGATGTCTGAACTGTGATTAATATGATTTATTGATTAGCATGACCTAATCGTATTAATTGCGCACATTAAAATCGTGACCATCATTTAATCAAGATAATCGCAGTTCAGACTATTCCTGCTGGATGATTGTGAAATCGAATAACGGCACGGTGGTTTTTGGTGTGACGGTTGAGGTGATGGATTGTTTGAAACCCCGATAGTAACCATCCGATTTTACAGTAAAGCTGGGGTAAGGGATCTGTGTCCCATCAAGGGAGAGAGACTCTACTTCGTAAGAGATGTAAGGGATTTCTACTTTTTTGGATGGCGCCGGGTTTAAAACAACATGCTCCATGGGGGCGACTATTAAAAATTCAAAGCGCAGCTGGGCATTCGGATTGGCGATAACAGGTTTGGGGTCATTGGGGCCGCCGCCAGAATAGCCGTTGCGGGTATAGTTGATGAACTGACCAATGGTATAAATTTTCCCGTCCTGATCAACGCCGAAATTGTCCTGATCAAGTTCAACAGTAGGGTCATTATCGGGAGGCGGGCCAGGGTAGCTAAAATTGCTTTCACAAATCTCAGAAGGCTGAGGTCCTGTACTTACCGGGAATAAACATCAGCTTACCGGAATCAGGCTTCTGTCTTTTCCGTCGGTCAGTTTCCACATGATAACAGGGTCTTCCGCGCTGTCTTCATCGACTAATCCGTCACAGTCATCATCTTCCGGATTCGTGGGGCAGGGGCCGGTGGTTCCGGCGCCGTCTTCATTTAACCCAATTCCTGACGGAAGGAAGCCAAAATCTTCGTCGTTATCAATCAATAAGGTGCCGAATGAGGTGAAAATAAAACTGGGTATTTTAAAGGAAATTTTTATGTTACTTGGGTCCAGCGCCTTGATGTCGAATGAATCGAAAGGGTCATTGGTTGTCTGGGCTGTTCCGTCGTTGACGGCGTTGTTTTTGGCGATTCCTTTCGGAAGCCCTGTAATGCTATTGCCGGGAACGCCATTTGTGTCGTTAAAAAGCGGTATGATCAGTTTTTCATTTTTAACCATTTTGCCGCCCCATTTGTTCACCCTGCTCTTGCTTTCGATTTCCCATTCGTTGTACCAGTTGTTTCCGTCAAGCTGAGTTGAGCGGGCATCAGCCGTTCCCAGGTTCGGAGTTTCATAACCTGCGAAATGAGCGCTCAGTTCGTAAAGCGCGTCTTCGATTCCGGCTTCCGCGATCAGGAAGGCCCGGTTACTGGCTTCGATGCGGTGGACTGACCGGTAGCTCTGGATGATCAGCTGATTGACTGCTGCGGAGGTGACCATGAGGAGGGCGACTAGTCCAATGACCAGGGTGAGCGATACTCCTTTGATGTTTATTTTACGATTCGGCATTAAGCGCAGGTAAAGGCTATATCGATATTATCTAACAGGACTTCATTGTCTTTATTTAAGTCGGTGATTTTTGCTCTCCAGAGCAGGGTAGTGCCTCCTCCTGAAAAGGTGACAGTTGTTTCACCTGATAAGAATTCTGTGAGGGTGATCCAGTCTCCGGTGCAATTATCATCACCACACCACACAGCTCCGTTATTATGAGAGAACTGAACTGAGATGTCTTCATTTGCGCCAGATCCGCCAGCAAGATCATAGACCATGTTGACCAGCTGGCCGGTTAAAATAGCTGAGCAGCTGGCGTCGACCGGCAGACTCTTACTCTCTACTGTATCAGAAGCGGTACCGAGGTTTAAGTGGATTCCGCTGGTTACTTTGGTCAGGCCGGGTCCGATGGTGTTGAGGAAGTCCTGGGTGGTCAGATTATCCAGGAATCTGGTTTTAGAGGCATATAGGCAGTAGTCGTCCAGGGTATCCGTTTTTCCGTTACAGTCATCATCCAGTGTGTTGTCGCAAATATCCAGGGCGATGCCGGGATGCACATTCGGGTTGCTGTCGTCACAGTCGACATCATTGGCAGGAAAGAGGCCGAGCGGGACGCAGCTGGGGCCGCCGTATTTCCCGTCACTATCGTTATCGGCGCAGCAGGCTAAGTCGGTATCATCGGTTCCCGTGTCGGCATCGGTGGCGCTTTGAGGGCCGCTGCAGTTCTGATCTCCGTCATCGCCTGTCAGCGGGCAGCTTTCGGTCGCGTCGGGATTTATGGCCGGATCGGTATCGTTACAGTCGAATTTTGATTGGGCGACACTTTTCGCACAGGCGCCGCTCACTGTGTCTTCGAAGAGGTAGGCCGCCTGAATTCCAAAGCCGTCGCTGTCCAGGTCGGTACAGCAGGAGGGGTCATTATGATCCCATCCATCCACTGTGATGGTATTGGCGCCGCTGCAGTTGTTGTCTATGGGCTGACCGGTGAGAGGGCCGCTGGCATAGGTGGCGTCATCACATACTTCAGTTGCTCCCGGGCTGATTGAACTGTCGCTGTCATCGCAATCCACTTCGCCCGCGAACAGAACGATTCCATTGGAATCAACCTGTCCGGTGAGCGGTGAGCACATACCTGCGAGGGCGGGGGAAAAGGTATCGATGTCATTGTCGGGACAGCAGCCTGAATCCAGTTGATCTTTATTGCCGTCACAGTCGTTGTCGATGTTGTCCTGACAAAGAGTCGGGGTATCTTCGTCAGCCGGGAGGGCGCCGCATACGCCGCCCGCATCGACACATTGTTCGTCGTTGTCGGTGCTTTCCAGGGTGGCTTTGGCGATATCCTGGCGGTAACCAAATAAATAATCTTTTGTTGGGAAGCTGCTGTCTGCCAGCAGGTTGCTGATTACTAAGTCGCTGCAAATGGCAGCCTGACAACCTGGGTCAAACTCGTCCGCTAAACCGTCACAGTCGTTGTCTAAACCATCATAACAATAGTCGTTTTCCTCTACCGGGATTATGTCCTGAGCCAGCGGATTTCCTTTTACGATTTTACTTACATCTTTGCACAGACCCCCTACGTCTTTACAGCTTTCGTTTAAGGCGCTAGCAGGGTTGGTGGTCGCGTTGAATAAGTAGTTTTTCGGCGTGTAACTGCTGTCGACAAATTCATTTCCCACAGACGGGCTCTGCTGACCGTCGTCACAAATAATCGCTACACAATCAAGATCGAATTCATCCGCGTTACCGTCACAATCGTTGTCATACCCGTCAAAACAAGTGTCTTTATCTTCGTTTTGGAGCAGAGGTCTCCATCGGCATTTGTCTCCTACATCCGTACAATCTTCAACAATCGGGTCGAAAACTCCATTGTGACATAAATCTTCGATGCAGGCGGTGTCATTTTCATCCGTCAGACCATCTCCGTCATTGTCCAGTCCGTCGCTGCATCGTTTTGATTTGCAGGTGGCGATGTCACCCGGGTCGGTAAAGGCCTTGGTGCAGGAGCCTGTTTCATCTTCGGATTCGTAAAAAGTGTCATATTGGCCCTGTCCCGCAAATACACTGCCCGGGCTTCCAAAATACGGATCAACAAATGACAGGTATACGTCGTCTGTGCACAGCGGCCATACCCCTTGTGAACAGGTGACTTCGGTGCCGGCGGTTGCGGCAACTCCCAGTTTTGGGCAGGAGCGGGTGGTTCCGTCGATGCATTCCTGTAAGTTGCATTCAGTGATGATCGGGTTGTAGGCTCTGGCCGATACGGTGGATTCCAGAACGATGTCCGGTGTGGCTCCTTTGAACTGGGCGGCGATGTCGGGTGTGGCCCTGGCGATGAGTTTGATGGTGACATGAGGCTGAATCTGGACAGAGGGTTCGTTGTAAGCCTTATACGGGTCATCCATTGGCGTGATGAAGAATTTCAGATCAACAATGTCCAGACTGTCTGGGTTGATTGGGACGAAACTGCTGTTAGCCGGATTAGCCGGATAATCTTTAATGGTGTGAGTATAGAGGCCATTACAAAAAGGAGGAGGGCCATTGATGTAAGGGGTGCAGTCAAAACCGGGTTCACAGAGCCATGTATCAATCAGTCCGTCCCGCTCACCTTTGTCTTTTGGGCAGGCGCTGGCGGCAAAACTGCTATTCAGATGATCAAGTCCATAATCGTAACCGGTCAATTTTAAGAAAGCCACTTTTCCATATCCATCTGTTCCAACCTGACGTTTAATGTAGGTCCTTTTATTGCCTTCGGTGTTGATGAGGTAGAGGTTGTTTTGAATGATGCTGTTGAAAGGTGCGGGGGCTCCCGCTTTCCGCTTTCCGGTACTCTCATCATCAAGGGTCCCGAATACGCCGTCCGGTCCCGGTCCGTAAAATTGCCGGCTGTATTGGCAGTAGTTGGAACCGAGGGTCAGGTTGCTGCTTTGAGGATTGCCGGCAAAATTAGCTGCCTGATTATAATATTCTTCATAGTCAACAGTGCCGTTTCTTATCTCTTTCACGATTCGCTCCATCGTGAAGCGGGCTTCTTCGTAAATTAAATTGGCCGCCTTTAAGTTCCGGGTGGAGTTATAGAAGTTTACATATATGGCAGAGGCAGAACTTACCAGAATAGCGACGATGATGGTGGCGAATAATAATTCAGCAATGGTAAATCCTTTTTTATTGGGATTCAGGAATCGGGAATAGGGAATAGGCTTTCTGCTTTTTGCAGTTTTGATCTTTGATCTGTTATTTAAGATCTTGTCGCACATATACTTATGTTTTTTAATCCTTAATTCATAATCCTTGAATAGAATTAGCCGCCGAGTTTTTCGCGGCCAAGATAATCGGTTAAATGGGTGACCAGTTCAACATCGAAAGTTAACCTTCCGGACTGCCAGCTGACGATTGAGGTTATTCTCATCCGGTTCAGATTGCTTCGGGCGATTTGCCCCATACTATCCCAGACGGGCTTGGTGACTATATCACCGTTATTCTCCATATATTCGATGCGTAAAATTCTTCTGAAAGGATAATCGTCCACCATTACTCCCAGCGCGTCCCCGTCTTCCACGAAAAGGTGGTTGTAGAGGTCTTTGTCATTTACTTTATTGTTATCCAGATCACTGTCTACATTAGGGTCGGCGTCAATCAGGTTTATCTGCGCCGTATTTATCCACAGATATTTGGTTGGATCTTTGATATCCTGGATGCATTGGTACATGAAACCATCGGTTCCCAGTATGACTTGATTGAAACTGACCACATCACAAGTTGTTAGGTTGGGATCCTGAGGAAGGCCGCCCCCCCATGTTTTTTTGCTGAGCCGCCAGCGGTAGGTGGTGGTGCCATTCCCTGGGTCTCCCTGTTTATAGATGAGATAGTCGCCGGGCTCAATAGGGTTAACTCCGGTACAGGCAATGGACGGGTCTTTGGTGGGGAGGTGGTTCCAGCAGGCCCGTCTCCGGCTCTGGAATTTAAGCCAGTTGGTGTCCCTTATATTTCTCATCGCTTCGATCCCTTCGCGGGCGATATTGATGGCGATGATCCGGTTTTTGGCATTCTGCATGTTCCGTATGGATGATCCCATGATCATCCCGACAAAAGTGACGCCTAATGTAAAAATGACGAAAGCGATTACGGCTTCTACTAATGTTTCACCCCCTTTGGTTTTATAATATTCTATTGTTTTAATGTTCTGCTGTTCTATTTAATAAACAATGTTGGTGTTGTATTCGGTACAATCGGTGTAACGCAGGGTCGGGAAGGCTTTGACCCGGTTCAGATCAAAATACTGACATTTTTTGGGGGAGTTCGGAGGGGCGTCGACGTTAAAAAAGCGGAGTTCGATTTCTGCCAGATCAGTAGGGATGGTAGCGGAGCCGATCAGCCCACCTATGTACACATCGGCGAGAGGGGGTCTGAAAAAAATCATCGCTTCGGTGGCTTTTGGTGAGGGCAGAGGGATGCTCATCGGGTTCCATTGGGGCACCAGGCCGAATCCGTCTGACTGATCGAATACAAGATATTCAAACTTTACATGCTCGGGCAGCCTGAAGGTGTCTAAGATAATATCGGCTATGTCATCCGGTGCGGCCAGACTCCCTCCGTCGAAAGTTTTATTCATAATATCGTTATCTCCGTCTGCCCCCTTACCCATACTGGCGAACAGTGTAAAGTGGGGTTCGCCAGGGGCTGGCTGTAAGTTGATGTAAACCCCAAAACCATCCGGTGGAACTTTGCTCTCGAAGGTGGTTGGGCCGGTTTTGAGGGTCACAGACCGGCTGGTGGCAGCTGAGTTTCTGGCTTCTTTAACCATCTGGAGGATATGACTGAGGGCTTCGTTATATTCGAAACGCTTTTTTTCATCGTAGTAAGTTCTTCCTCCAATGGCCGTGAGAATGCCAATGACGATCATAACGGTGATCAGCTCTATAATTGTAAACCCTTTTCTGTTTGTTGTATTTTTCATTTTATTTCCGAAAGCAGCTTCTTAGTGATTTTTTTGCTTTCCTCAACACCGGGTTGATTGAAGGCGTCCACTTTATACATTTCGCCCAGTAGGGCGACCTGGAATTCAAAAAGCATAAATAAAGCTCCCAGATTTTCTTCATTTACTGCCGGGATACTGAGGGTGATGTTCGGGCGTTTATTTTTAGCGATTGAGGCAGCTGTTCCCTGCAGTGCCGCGCTGAGTACCCCGCTTAATTTTGTTTCCTTTAAAAAATTCAGTGTTTCTGGTAGGTCAGTTCCGATTGTCAGGTCTGTTGTAGTCTTCATTACTTTCATAAAAATGATGAAATTGTCCCCCCGCCCACCGG
>CAZSOH010000021.1:0-9112 GCA_964608535.1 uncultured Candidatus Peribacteria bacterium | reverse complement strand
GATCGGGTTGATAAAACCATTCACGATCATCGCCTCCGCTTCCTCTTCGGGAATGCCGCGTGATTGTAAGTAAAAAATATCTTCATCATTCAGCTGTCCCACGCGGGCCTCGTGGTTGATGGTCGCAGTTTCATTGTCCACTTTAATGTCCGGGATGGTATCCGAGATGGATTCAGGGTCGAGGATCAGCGCGTCACACTCCACTTGCGAGATCGCATTGTCAGCTGATTTGGCCACGTGCAGAACCCCGCGGTAAACCGACTGGCCGCCGCCTTTACTGAGGGACTTCATCGTGATCCGCGAACTGGTGTTTTTACCGATGTGATAAACCTTGGCGCCGGTATCCTGGATCTGCCCGGCATTGGCAAAAGCGATGCCCAGATGGTCGGATGTGCTTCCGTCACCTTTCAGGATTGAGCAGGGATAAAGCATCGTCACACCGCTGCCCATATTCCCGCCCACCCATTCCATCGTGCCGTCTTTTTCGATGATCGCACGTTTGGTGTTCAGGTTATAGGTATCCCGGCTCCAGTTTTCAACAGAGGAGTAACGGAATTTTGCGCCTTCTCCCACAAAAATCTCCACACAGCCGGCATGCAGGGCCTGTGAGCCGTACTTGGGCGCAGAGCACCCTTCAATATAATGCCCCTCCGCTCCGTCTTCGAGGATGATCAGCGTGTGTTCAAACTGCCCCATATTCATCGCGTTCATCCGGAAGTAAGACTGCAGGGGCTTTTTGACTTTCACCCCTTTCGGGATATAAAGGAAAGTGCCCCCGCTCCACACCGCGCCGTGAACGGCCGCGAATTTGTGGTCGTTTGCCGGCACGCATTTCATAAAATATTTCTTCACCAGTTCGGGATGGTCATGGACAGCGATATCGAGATCGCAGAAGATCACTCCCTGATCCGTCAGTTCTTTTTCGAGGCTATGATAAATGGCCTCACTTTCATACTGCGCGCCGACGCCGGCCAGCACCGCCCGCTCAGCTTCCGGGATGCCCAGCCGTTCAAAAGTGGTTTTGATGTCCTGTGGCACCTCTTCCCAGCTTTTAAAACCTCCTTTTTTATCGGCCGCTTTCGCGAAGAAACAGATGTCATCGAAATTAAGGTGCGAAAGGTCCGGCCCCCATGTGGGGAGGGGGAGAGTGCTGATATAATCAAACGCCCTCAGCCGGTGAGCCAGCATCCATTCAGGCTCATCTTTATCTTTCGAAATAAATTCAATCAGCTCACGGCTTAAACCTTTGCGGAATTTTTTAATGTAATCCGACTGATTTTTATGGTCAAAGGTATCCCGATCCAGTTGGCTGAATATTTGACCGTCTTCCTTCGCTATCTGGGTTTGTGGATTCATTTCTATAAATTATTATAACCGGACCTGCTGAGCTCTTCCGCAAACTCCCGCCCGCCGGATTTCACGATCTTCCCGTTTTTGAGGACGTGCACGTGATCAGGTTTAATATGGTCAAGAATCCGATGGTAATGGGTGACTACCATAACACCCATCTGTTCACTCTCTTTGTGAAGCTGGGCGACTCCTTCGGAGACAATGCTTAAAGCATCCACATCAAGTCCCGAGTCCGTTTCATCGAGGATGGCCATTTTTGGCTTTAAAAGCGCCATCTGGAGGACTTCAGATTTTTTCTTCTCACCGCCGCTGAAACCATGGTTGAGGTAGCGGTCAGCAAACTTTTCATCCATATGGAATTTCTGCATCAGCTCCCTGAGCATCTTTTTAAAACGGAACACAAGTACCGGCGGCTTATCGGGATAAAGGAATTTCTGCTGCGCGCGGTAGGCGGCCAGTAAAAACTCTTCTAGGGTCACCCCGCTGATCTCTTTCGGGTACTGGAAGGCCATAAAAAGCCCAAGAAGCGCCCGTTCATGGGGCTCCATCTCAAGAATCGTCCGGCTATTCAGAAGAATGTCTCCCTCAGTGACCTCATATTTCGGATGGCCCATAATCACATTCGAAAGCGTGCTCTTCCCGGAGCCATTCGGCCCCATCAGCGCATGGATTTCACCCTTTTGAATCGTTAGGTCAACGCCCTTAAGGACTTCCTTTCCGTCAACCGATACATGTAAATTCTTGATTTGTAACATTTCTTATTCTTAATTATTAATTCTTAATTTTTAATTATTGATAAGTTGCCCTTTCCGCTCAAAACGCTCCGTTTCAGAGGTAGAAGATGTGCCGAAAAGGACTAAATTAAATCTGTCGTCGAATTCGACGACACTTTCTGAATTGACGATCTTGTCAAGTTTAGATTTGTCGATCAGAAGATCGTAAATCACCCCTTTCTCCCGGCAGACAAAATAAGCTTTGGGTGAAACATCGCCGTCAAACCGAACCGGTTCACCGGGGATATCAATCCGTTTGATCAGGTTCTGAGCCACTAAAACGTCCAGATTCCGGTAAACCGTTCCCTTGCTGACGCTTGGCATCGACTTTTTAGCGAGCGTAAACACCTGCTCCGCCGTTGGGTGGTAACAGGTTGCTTTAACAAGATCCAGAATGGTCTGCCTTTGCTTTGTGAGTCGATAATTCATTATCAGGAATGATTCCTATTAAGTAAAACTATTCTATCGATTGGCAGGCAAATTGCAAGATAAAGTTTTAGACTTGCCAAAATACGAAATAAAGTTAAAATAACTATCCAATGGACAAACATTTAAAAGACTATTACACACAGAGGCCGGCGATGATGGATCTTACAGAGTTGTCAGATCCTGGGCTGAAATACGATAGAAACCGGGAACAGGTCAATGACCTGGTGATGAATGTGGTGATCAAGTACTTGGCCAAGTATCTGAATGTGCGGAGTCGAACCATTAAGGGGGTTAGAGGGCAATTAAAAGCTCTGATTGATGAGAGCAGAGAAGACAACAAGACCCATAATCCAATGCTTACAGGGCAATATGTGGAAAATATTTATGGGTATCGGCCGGGCGTGGATTATTTTCCGCTCTCATGTCACGGTGATATCCGGAAAACAGCAGCCCTTTTTAAGGAAATTGCCTTTTCTGACGCCTTTCTGCAAGGGAATCCTAAACGCTATACTGGGCTTGATTTGGGCTCGGGGACAGGTATTTTGACTTTGGCAGCGCTGATGATGGGGAGGCGATTAGGAATAGAAAATGTTCTTTGCATAGGAATTGAACAGAGAGGTTTATCTGTAAGTCGCTCGAGACAGGCGCTAAAGAAGTTATCCTGTAAGGAGGTTAATATAGTACAGACAGATCTGATGAAGGAGGGGTTACTCGAGAGATTGATGAGGTCACCTACTGCCTGGGTAAGTGAAACCATTCTGGGCCATACAGAACACAGCACGCCTCGCCTAGATCTAGAGAGGGAGGATCTTGGTCTGACTGATATTGAAAGAAGGAAACAGCTTAATCAGAGAAAGAGTGATCCATTTGTTTTGCTGCTGCAGAAGACAATTGAACTGATGCCTGAATTTGCTGAAAAAGTGAGGGCAGGGAAGATTGTCATGTTCCCGGATGTATTCAATGGGCTCTACAGGCCAAACAAACATAATTCAACACTTCGTTTGCGCACGGGCACAGATGAACCATTAAAACTTCATGAAATCGGCAAAGAATTTGAGGAATATGAAGAACTTGGATTGGGTGTTGAGCGTTGGCGCGAGGAAAAGAGAGAAGCTTCGGGAAATGCGAAGATAATGAGATACCCAAAGAGGCGAAGCTCAGACAGTAATATTCCTGAAGAGGACGACCAGCAGCTATCACTGTTCGAAGATTAATGGTCGGGGTGGCCGGACTTGAACCGACGACCTCGTCGTCCCGAACGACGCGCGCTAGCCACCTGCGCTACACCCCGGCATTTTAAGCTTCTTTAAGCTTTGATTTTATTTGCTGAGCAGGACTTAAAAAGAATAAGGAAAAGGTGGCAATAGTCAGACCAAAATCCCGGATACCGGTAGGGGAGGTTCTCAGTCCAAAGGCGATCACCAGAAGATGAAGCGAAAGCAATATGGCTACTGGGCGCACAAAAAAATTCATTGCAAGAAGCGTTGCGGCAGTCACTTCGAATAAACCGTTTCCCAGTACAATCATGGATGGGGATAAGTGAAGAAGGCTGCTGGCCCATTCCGGCACAAAGGACACCCAGTTTAAGCTGTCAAAAAGCTGGGAAAAGCCAAACCAGAGATAGACACCAGCCATCCCAAGCCGTAACAAATAGGTTCCTTTTTGAATCTGGGTCATAATGCAAAACAGTTATTGAACGAGCGGACTGATCTTAAAGGGGGTTATTCTGAAAATAAACAATCAGTCCGATAATGAACGCTAGTAGCAGCCCGATAATAATATTTAAGTATTTTTTTTGAATCACAGTCAGTAACTATTTTTTAAGTGGTCGGGGAGACAGGACTTCCCGTATCAGGTACGGGATAAACTTCTCGTCTGGAGATTGAGCAGTTCACCATCATTATTAAGTGGTCGGGGAGACAGGACTCGAACCTGCGACCACACGACCCCCAGCCGTGCATTCTAGCCAACTGAACTACTCCCCGATGGAGCCAGAGATGGGACTTGAACCC
This sequence comes from uncultured Candidatus Peribacteria bacterium, assembly GCA_964608535.1. Classification (GTDB taxonomy): domain Bacteria; phylum Patescibacteriota; class Gracilibacteria; order UM-FILTER-43-11; family UM-FILTER-43-11; genus JAJDCE01. Next base: position 4,548 of record CAZSOH010000021.1, on the reverse strand, counting down.
ACGACCTACGCGTTACGAGTGCGTTGCTCTACCAACTGAGCTACCCTGGCAATGATTTTGAACCCACGACCTATCCCGATACAATCGGGATTGCTCTACCTCAGCCATGGGCTGACCCGCCTCTGGCGGGAACTGAGCTAAGGTGGCGACAATCCAAATCTTATTTGAAATTCTTTTGCCAATCAACTAAAAAAAAATTATCCTGATACCCGATGGTAACTAGCCTTACTAATATCATTGGCGCAAAGGTAGTCCGGCAGGAAGACGGTCAGGTCCTGGCTGTCGTTTTCGGGCTGATCATTCATCCTGACACAGGAAAAGTGGAGGCCTTAAAAGTGAAGGCTTTAGACCCAAGAATCAGGAATGCCGTTGTGCTGGCTGGGGATATCCTTGAATTCAAAACGAAAGTGTATGTGAACAATGAAAATGATGTTGCTGAAGAAGAGGATATCATCAGAATTACAGATATCATCTCAAGAAATACTCCCTTTTTTGGAAATAAGGTTAAAAATGAAGCAGGAGAATATATTGGAAAGGTTTATGACCTTGAATTTGATACAAAAAGTTTTTACTTAAAGCAAATTTACACTGAAAAATCCTTTCTGATTTTTAAATACAATCCTCGTATTTTCTCATACGACAGCATTATAAAGGCTGAGCCGGATTACATCTTGGTAAAAGATACTCAGGAAGTAGAAGAAAAAGCAGAAGCCCGTTCAATTCTGGACAAGAATCAACCGGTTCTGGATATTTAATCAGACACTAAAAAACCAGCACTCAAAGAATGCTGGTTTTTGCTTGTAACATAGAATCCTTAACCGAGTGCTGAGGTAACGAAAGAGACGATTGTCCAGGACAGCAGGATGATAACAATACCGGCAACACCGTACATAATAATTTTTCGGGCTTTTCCTACCTGTTCTTCATTCCCTCCTGCGGTGACCATAAGGACACCAGCATAAATTAGAAAGGCGACAGCGATTAAACCAAGAATTCCAAGGAAATAGTTGATAATGGTCGTAATATTTCCACCAAGCGTTCCTTTTCCTACAGCGCCGATCACACTTGGATCCTGACCCGTGACAAAAGAAGAACTTTGCGCAAATGCTGAGTTAACAAACAAAGCTGCCAAAGCAATACTTGATGAAATTCTTTTAATTGAATTTTTCATTTTTATATAGTTAAGGGTTATCTTTCTTTAACATTATATCAAATCGGGTTCTTAGGAGTCAATGAACTAAATCTACAGAGAGGGAAAATAAATTGACACAAAAAAAAACGATTACGTAATTCCTTTGACTTGAGACTCGCCGTTGCACTGATTAAATGGTGGGCAGAGAGAGATTCGAACTCCCGTAGGCTTACGCCACCTGGTTTACAGCCAGGCCCATTTGACCGCTCTGGTATCTGCCCATTTTTCAGTCGATGATGTTAAGTGGTCGGGGAGACAGGACTCGAACCTGCGACATCACGCTCCCAAAGCGTGCACTCTAGCCAACTGAGCTACTCCCCGGCAATTGCGAGAATCGCGTCCTGAACGGAACAAGAACAAAGTTCGTAGTGAACTGAGGGTAAAATGAGGTAAATCTGCGAAATGAGATGCAGAAGATTTGACTCATTTTAAGCGTATCCCTATTCGAGCATCTGCTCAAGTACAGTTCCGTTTAGGGCTGGAGCCACCTGTCGGATTCGAACCGACGACCCACCGCTTACAAGGCGGTTGCTCTACCAACTGAGCTAAGGTGGCAAGTTGCTTCAGTACTCAATATGCAGTATCAACCGGCTAACCTTTGTCACCCTGAGCATAGTCGAAGGGTGAGCTAAGGTGGCAGTAAGAAATTCAGTCGAAATCGGATTCGATTGAAAAAGAAGCTTAAAAAAAATAATCTACCATTACTCTAGTGTCAATAAAACTTCAAAAAATTATAGACTGATTTATGTGATTATGTTATAAATGACAAGCTTTGATCTCATTTAAACCGTAGTAGTTGCTCCCGACTCAGGTCGGGGGAGGAAAGTCCGAGCATCACAGAGCAGGGTGGTCGCTAACAGCGACCGGTGCAGTAGCAATACTGTATTAGGGAAAGTGCCGCAGAAACGATCCAGTCCCGACTTGTCGGGAATAAGGATGAAACGTCCCGGTTAATGTACCGGGTCTCAGGGCAGGTGACTGCCTTGGGTGGTAAACCCCATCTGATGCAAGGTTGTGTGGATAGCCGGAAACAGGGGATGGCTCGTCGCCCCGGCTATACAACCGCTAGACAGTGAACCAGAGCGTAAGCGATCGGTTCATTGCAAGATAAATAACTACTCTTTCACTTCGGTGGAGGACAGAACTCGGCTTATGAGTTTAAATGGTCAGAGCATCACTCCCAACCATGAAAAAATCTGAGATCATTTTCGGGGCGCTGAGGCTGCCAGTCGATTTTATTGCCACCTTCACTGCTTTTTTGCTCGCCTATCACCTCCGTCCGATCACTGATCTTGTTCCGGGTGTCCAGTTTCACTTTGGCCCGGAGCTTCTGCCGCCGTTTAGTGAGTATTCAAGGTTCGGGCTGGTGGCGGCAGGTGTTCTGGTGATTATGTTTGCCTTAAATCACCTTTATTCTCTCAAAGCCACTCATAGGCTGAGCCGGTCTTTCTTTAAAATTGTCTTTCTGGTCACCGCGTGGCTCATGTTCATCATCAGCTACTACTTTCTGATCGTTCATGAACTCTTTTTCTCCCGTATCGCTCTGGCGCACATTTGGTTTTTTTCAATCTTCTTTGTGATGGTCGGGCGCTCGCTGATCCAGATCATCCAGCATTTTCTGCTCAGGTTCAGGATCGGCAGCAGGCGAGTCTTATTTATTGGCGCTGATACAGTCGCTGACCGCTTTTACAGCCTCATTAAAAACGATCCTTCGTACGAAGTCATCGGAGCGCTGGCCGAGAGCGTTCATTCCCGGAAAAAACATAAGCTCAAAATTATCGGTACATTTAGTGAACTGGAAAAGGTGGTCCGCAAATATAAGGCTGAGGAGATCATCCTCTCCACCCAGGACTTTAAAGATAAAGAAACCAAAGAGCTGCATGCCTTTTGCCGCAACAATCAAATCAAATATCATTTTATCCCCGATCTGATCCGGCTTCAGCGGACAAATGTTGAGGTAGAAATGATCGACAATATCCCGCTGGTTAGCCTTAAAGAGACTTCTCTGGACGGGTGGGGACAGGTTTTTAAGCGGGTTTTCGATCTGATGATTGCCCTGATCCTCGTTATTCTTCTGATTCCAGTGTGGGTTGTCGTGTCGGTTCTGATTAAGATGGATTCGAAAGGCCCGGTTTTTTATCGCAGTCAGCGTAAATATAAAAATAAAGTATTCAGCATCCTGAAATTCCGCTCCATGATCCCCGAAGCTGACGCGGTCAAAAAGAAGCTGGCTGACAAAAATGAAAGGTCAGGACCTCTTTTTAAGATTAAAGATGACCCCCGCGTCACAAAACTCGGCCGGTTCCTCCGGAAAACCAGTATCGACGAACTGCCCCAGCTCTTTAATGTGCTGCTGGGCACCATCAGTCTGGTCGGCCCCCGCCCGCACCTCCCCGAGGAAATCGACCAGTACGAAGAGCACCATCACAGGGTTTTCGCCTTAAAGCCCGGCATCACCGGCCTCGCCCAGATCTCCGGCCGCAGCAACCTCGACTTCGAAGAAGAAGTTAAACTCGACGTCTACTACATCGAAAACTGGTCCCTCTGGATGGACATCAAAATCATCCTCAGGAGCATTGGTGTTGTATTTAGGGCTGATGGGAGCTAGATAGACCGGAGATTTTATTTTTTAAAGAAGATGCGCTAATATTTAGATGACAGGTATCACCAAAATTCAAACATGCATTATTTAGCAAAGTTTCAAGAACCAGATTCATCCGCTCCTCCCACTTTTGCAATAACAGATGAGGACGGCAAGAAAATACTGGATTTTAAGAGTAGAGAATCAATATCAGTTTTTGCAAAAAATGGAGATATTGATGCTAAACTGATATCCCCTGATCCAACACCGGAAGAAATTATCGCAAAAGTTAGGGAGTGGTTTCCCCGCAACATTTTCGCTCAGCAGTGCATTAGTTCAGCAAAATATTCAGAAGCCTTTAATGAAAGAACAGGCGAACAGATATAAAGGTAAACCCACCCCAAAATAAACGCCAATCAAAACCTCTATTTATAAATACGGAACCCGAATTGTGCCGGACCGTGATCCGGTATGCAAAATTTTAGGAACTATGTTTTATCTCACTCCCGCTCGCATGCATCACATGCTTATTGCATCGTGAACAATGTTTTTTTTCTTCCAGTTTAGGAGTTGTCTTTTTATTGATGCGGGTTTTATAGTTCTGCATCTTGCATTCCTTGCAGGAAAGGTAAACATTGGTATTTTTTCCTCTTGGCATAATATTTCAGTTAATTTAGAGTTTCGATTCCGTGGCGTAGCCGCCCTGAGCTTGTCGAAGGGTGGCGGAGAGAGAGGGATTCGAACCCTCGGTACGGTTGCCCGTACACCCGCGTTC
>CAZSOH010000020.1:0-9113 GCA_964608535.1 uncultured Candidatus Peribacteria bacterium | reverse complement strand
GGGGACGATGGCAGTAAATTTCATGAACGGATCGGCACCTATTTTGATGATTTGGCAGTGAACGGAGGTTTTTTTCAGTTTCTGTCTGATCTTCTGCCCAGTTATGGCTGGCAGATTGTTCTGGGGCCGTTTTTTGTTCTCGCCGGGCTGTATATTGTGTGGTTTTTGTGGCGCCGGCTTCAGACTAAGCGGCAGATCTTCTACGTTGCGCTGGCATTATTCCTTTTTGCGCTGGCGGTCGGCCTTGATTTTTATGAGGGCCTCGATGTTCCTTCCATGGAGAACTACAAGCATTACATGAAGGTTGTGGAAGAATTTTTGGAGATGTTCTCGAACACTCTATTTTTAGTGACGTTTCTGGATGTTTTGTTTTCCGCTCAGCGAAGGGTTCAGATTGATATGTTGAATAAATAATTTGTTCAATAGATTGTTAACATGTACGTATGTGGGGCCCCTATTCAATAGGGGGGTCAGTATATAAGGGGCAAGAAAGAAAAATAAATAAAAGAAAGAAGTAACTTTTTCTTGCATCTCTCAAACCTCTCTGCTAAAATTTTTGCGCTTTATTCATTTTTAGCTTTGTTTCTGATTCACCAATCCTCTCCGAGTTTACACCGGAGTTAAAGGTGAAGATGATGAAATAAGGTGTTAACCCCAAGGATTATGACTGATATTTCTTTAAAAGAGATGGTGAAGAATGCTGTGCATTTCGGCCATCCAACCCATAAGTGGAATCCCAAGATGAAGCTGTATCTTTACGGCGCGCGAAACGGGATTCATATTTTTGATTTAAAATTAACCGCTAAAGCTTTAGTGGAAGCGCTGGATTTTCTGAACAATGCCGCGCGTGCCAATAAGACAATCCTTTTTGTCGGAACAAAGCAGCAGTCTCATGCAAAGCTTAAAGAAATCAACCAGGATGCCAAGATGCCGATTGTGACTGACAAGTGGATTCCGGGTCTTCTCACTAATTTTAAAACGATTAAAAAGCGGATTGATTATTTCAAACAGCTTAAAGACGACGACCGAACCGGCGGCCTTGATAAATACACTAAAAAAGAGCAGGGGAAGCTTCGAAAGAAGATTCAGGACCTTTCTTCTTCTCTCTCCGGTGTGGAGGATATGAAGGAGATTCCGGATGTCCTTTTTGTGGTTGATATTGTTCGCGATCATATTCCGGTTAAGGAGGCACGCCGCCTTAAAATACCAGTGGTTGCCATTGTGGATAGTAATGGAGATCCTGACATGGTGGATTATCCGATTCCGGCAAACGATGACGCTATCAAATCAATTGATTACATTTTAGGTCTTGTAAAAACCGCGGTAATGGCTAAAGCCAAGAAGTCTTAGGCAAAAAGCTCAACATGAACAACCACCCAAAAGAATCACTGGAGAAGATCAAAGACGGTCTGGCTTCGCCTGAGAAGTCGGACCTTCAGGCGTCGGCTCCGATTTCTGATGATGCCGCCGTTTCCAGTGACGCTCCTCCTGAAGAAAAAAGAGAAAATATTGAAGAGCTGACCACTCTGCATGAACGCTCCATTGCCGCCTTAAGCTATATCAGCTTCCTGGCAATTGTTCCGTTTTATCTGAAAAAGGACAGTAAATTCTGCCGTTTTCACGGTAAGCAGGGGCTGCTTCTGGCGATTATTTTCTTTTTTGCCCAACTATTCATGGTCCTGGACCTCCTGATGGACGTTGCCCTTATCCTGCAGTTTGTGATTTTTGTGGTGATGGGCTTTGCCGCCCTTGCAGGCAAATGGAAGAAACTTCCTTTTATTTACAACACAGCCTGCAAACTTGAGGAAACCTTCAGCATCAAGACCAAGCAAGAGGAAGAAAATGACGCTAAACTGAAGCCTGAACAAGTGAAGCCAAATCAAAATAGCGGATAAGCTCTAAGCGATAAGCAGTAAGTGGATGCATTTTGACTTACAACTTATCACTTATAACTTAAAACTTTAAAAATGAGTATTACTGCCTCCCAAGTAAACGCTTTACGCCAGCGAACCGGCGTATCGATGATGTTGTGCAAAAAAGCCCTTGAAGAAGCCAACGGTGATGAAGAAAAGGCGATTGAAATTCTGAGAAAGAAAGGCGAAGCCAAAGCGGCCACTAAGGCTGACCGGGAAACGAGCGAGGGGGTTGTTGTCACTAAAGTTGCCGATAACAAGGCGGCTATTGTTAAGCTTTTATGCGAAACTGATTTTGTTGCCAAAAATGAAGAATTTAAAAAGATTGCTAATGATGCCGCGGATAAAGCTTTGACTGATGGCACAGAGGCCGCGAAAGCTTCTCAGGAACAGCCGATGAAAGACCTGTTTACTAAGCTTGGAGAGAATATGTCGATTGAGGTTAAAGTACTGGAAGGAGAGGGGATTGGCGATTATGTCCATTCGAACTGTAAAATCGGCTCTCTTGTTAAACTTAAGGATTCAGATTCAGAAAAAGCCCGGGATATTGCGATGCAGGTGGCTGCGATGGATCCTGAAGTGGTGAACCCTGAGGACGTTTCTGATGAATCCGTTGCCAAAGAAAAGGAGATTTGGGCTGATCAGCTTAAACAGGAAGGGAAACCAGAAGAAATCATCGGCAAAATCATGGAAGGGAAAGAGCGAAAGTTCAGAGAGGAGAATGCCCTCATGAAACAGTCGTTTGTAAAAGACGGCGATAAAACTGTTGAACAGTACCTGGAAGGGAATTCGGTAACCGAGTTCGTGAGGATGTCCATTTAATTCTAGTTCTAAGAAGGTGTCCCGCTGATCGGGGCGCTTTTTTAGTAAATTGACAATTATTTATCATTGCCATATAATTATACTCCCTTAGTCTAGGTAATTATGGGTCTGAGCCACCATTCATCATCTGAACGTCCGGCGAAGCGATCGGCTTTGGATCAATTACGCCATTCTGTACGCGCTAACGTTCTGGGTGCTATTCTTATGCTGGCCGGCTGTTCAGTATACAAGGCAAAGCCTATCGTTATTCATGGGTCTGAACGGGCTGCTCCTGCCTCTTTGGATAAAGAGCAGGCTGTACAGGATACCTGTTCTCTGATCGGACGGGTATTGGCCGCGAAGAACCGATTGCCTGACTCTTTAGAGGAACTGGGTGAAATGTGTGATGAAAAGCGAGCGCTGGAAATAAAGATAGATAACGCGCGCCAAAACATCCTTAAATAGCGTTATGAAAGAGAATGAACCTGTTATTATTGATGAGATTGCTGCCGCGACCGATATGGTTGATGAGCTTTTGGCGGTTTGCCGATTTAATCCTGATCACTTCAGGGAGAGGGTTCAATTAATCAGGGCAGAGCTTGATTTACTCCTAGAAAACAATGAGATAGACGGAACCCGGCATAGCCGATTACAGAATTTTCTTGATGCTGTGAGGAATGCTGCCGACAGTACTGATTGATCTATTAGAAAAAGGCCTGGAGTATTTCCAGGCCTTTTTGGTTGATTGATTAATCCTTCTTCTCGGGCTGTTTGATGCCTTTCATCGACATTTTGTATTTGCCGCTGCGTTCATCAATTGCCAGCAGTTTGACGTTTACCAGCTGACCTTCTTTCAGGTACTTGCTGACGTCTTCCACATATTCATCGGCGACTTCAGAAACATGAATCATACCTTCTTTTCCGGGCATAAATTCGACGAGGCCTCCGAATTCGAACATTTTGGTGATTTTGACATTCTCATAGACTTTTCCAACCTCCGGGTCTGCTACGAGACTTTCAATCCAAGCCTTTGCTTTTTCGCCTGGTTCTGAACCTAAGGTTGTGATGACTACACTGCCGTCATCTTCAATATCAATGGAAGAAACGCCAGTTTCATCGATGATCTTATTGATCATTTCACCACCCGGGCCGATGATAAAGCGGATTTTATCCGGATTTACTTTCATGGAAATCAGCTGAGGAGCGTATTCTGAGAGTTTTTCGCGTGGTGAGCTGATGGCTTTTTCCATGGCGGCCAGGATCTCAAGACGGCCTTTGCGGGCCTGTTCCAGACCTTCAACGAAAATATGGTCCGGTAACCCTTTTAGCTTGGTATCCATCTGAATAGCTGTGATTCCGTCTTTGGTTCCGGTGACCTTAAAGTCCATGTCTCCACCCATGTCCTCCTCATCCTGCAGGTCGGTTAAAATTTTATATAAATCTTCGTTGTGATGGCTGGTCATGAGCCCCATAGCAACGCCCGCGACCGGCTTTTTAATCGGTACACCGGCATCCATCAGCGCCAGCGTTGAGCCGCAGGTGGCCGCCATTGAGCTGGAGCCGTTTGAGGCTAATATTTCGGTGACGAGCCGGATGGTGTAGGGAAAATCTTCTTTGCTTGGCAGTACAGGCACAAGCGCTCTTTCGGCCAAGGCGCCATGACCCACTTCACGGTTTCCCGTGAACAGGCGATTGCTTGTTTCACCTACAGAAAACGGCGGGAAGTTGTAGTGATGCATATAACTCTTCTTGCTTTCACCTTCAATTCCTTCCAGAACCTGAGCGTCACCCGGTGCACCAAGGGTGCATAAGGTCAGCCCTTGAGTTTCACCGCGGTTAAATAATCCAGAACCGTGAGTGCGTGGGAATAAGCCCACCTCGACGCTGAGGGGTCGGATTTCGTTCAGTTTGCGGCCTCCGATCCTTTTGTCGTTTTCCAGAATGTTTTTACGGACGGTGTGTTTAACGAGCGCATCCATTGCTTCTCCGACTTCCTTCAGCTCTTCATCATCGACCTTTCCTTCAAAATATGCTTCAACTTCTTTTGTTAGCTCCCTAAAATAGCCATAGCGTTCCAGCTTTCCTGGTTTTTGGTAAAGCGCATCCATTACCTTGTCGGCATAATTGCTGTTTACGTAATCCACGATGTCCTGGTTTTTTTCAGGCAGTGGCGTTTCAATCTTTTCTTTGCCGATCTTCTTCTGGATTTCAACGATAAAACTGGCGATTTTCTGCGCCGCTTCTTTTCCGGCCTGTATAGCCTCAAGCATTTTGGCTTCAGGAACTTCATTGGCGCCCGCCTCAATCATAATAATGGTTTCCGGGCTGGCTGACACGATCAGGTCCAGGTCACTTGTTTCACGTTCTGCTTTTGTTGGATTGATGACGAGTTCGCCATTGAGCATTCCTACGCGTACGGTGGCTGTAGGCCCTTCAAAAGGAATGTCTGAAACCGCCAGCGCGATTGATCCCGCGTTGGTAGCTACCATATCATGTTCATTTTCCCGGTCATACGAGAGGGTTGTGAGCATAACCTGAATATCGCGCCTGAAGTGTTTTGGGAAGAGGGGGCGGTAAGTCCGGTCCGCCACTCTGGCCATCAGGATTTTGTCGTCACTTGGCCGTGTTTCCCTCTTTATAAAGCGGCTGCCTTTAATGGTTCCGCTTGCGTAAAGTTTTTCCTGGTAATTCACCATTAACGGTAAAAAATTGACTCCGGGACGGGCTTCTTTGCTCATAGTTGCTGTAGCAAGAATAACCGTGTCGCCCACTTGGACGGTACAGCTGCCATTGGCCAGTTTAGCAAGCTTACCCACTTCTACAGTGAGTTCTTTATTGCCTAGAGGCAACGTAAATTTTTGTGGCTCCATAATATAAAGGATTAAGAATTAAGGATTAAGAATTAAGGGTAATTCCTAATCTAGAGCCACTCAGAAAGTCCCAAATTACAGTTCACTACTAATGTAATGGTCTATAATTTGGTACTTATTTCATGGGCAGCTCCAGGTTTAATTATTTTCTTAGTTCGAGCGTTTTTATCACATCCTGATACTTGTCCGGATTCTTCTTTTTAACATAATTTAAAAGACGGCGCCTTTTTCCTACCATCGAAAGGAGTCCTTTTCGGCTATGGGTATCTTTTTTATGTTCTTTAAGGTGTTCGGTGAGTTCATTGATACGCTCTGTCAGAATGGCGATCTGAACCTGGGCTGAACCGGTATCCTTCTGGTGTTTAGCGTGTTTAGCAATGACTTTTTTCTTCTTTTCTCGTTGCATTTGAATTGTCTCGATTAGTAAATTTGCTTAATTATTCTACCAGATTAAAAATGGTAGTGCAATATTTTTATTCAAGAAATTCATTTTTTTTGAAGAGTAAGCCCTTTTGTTGTGATATTTTGAATAACAAAAATCACGTTATCAGCTTTGTTTGGCTCATTCCTGTTGTTCCTGATGTTTCACAGAACCAAAGTTTAAATTTGGATTTGGCCGGTATTTTGGGCCTACATCCACTTATTCAGTTTAAAAACACCTACCATTACCAGGACAATTACGACCATCGCGATGATGATATTCCAGAAGTGATTTATGTGACTCAGGGCTTCGGGGAAGGGCAGCTGGACATTCATTCCAAAGAGGCCAGTCAGAAAAGTGAGCGGGAGCATGATTACGGAGAATACGGTGAGCGTTCGCATGGTATTATTGATTTTGTGGGACAGCAGGGACTCATTGGTGTCTTCAAGGGATTCAATCACTTCTTTTTCTGTTTCCAGGATATTCCAGAGTTTTTCGATCTGATCCACCACATCATCAAAATATATTTCCAGGTGCTCGGGGAGGAAGCGTTTTTGCTTATGTTCCAAGGCGGCAATAACCGTCCTTTGGGGCAGGAGGATCTTTCTGAGCGTTATAATGTTCTTTTTGGTTACCATGATATCGAACAGCTGATCTTTTACCTGTGCGGTTTCAAAAATGGCCTGCTCAATCTTTTTTAACGTAATCTGAATTTTGTCGGTGATTGAAAAAGATGAAATGAACAGTTTGCTGATGATGGAATAGAGCAGGTATCCGGTGCAGCTGCCGAACAGCTCCTTTTTTGCTTTTGGGGATTTTTTACATTTCTCAAAAATCTTATTCAGTTCATCCAGGTGCCCGTCGTGGATAGTGATCAGGTAGTTCTGCCCGATAAAAATATTCACCTGTTCGGTGGCAATGTGGCGGCTGCGGCGATTGTAATACGGGAACTGAAGGACGATAAAAAGGTATTTGTCGTATTCGTCAATTTTAGGCCGCTGTGATTCTGAAAGGCAGTCTTCCAGGTCGAGCGTGTGAAATTTATACTTTTTTTTCAGCTTTAAAATATCCTCTTCATGAGGGTTTACGATATTGACCCACTGATTTTCCTGGTTTCTTAGGCTTGGCATAATTTGTATTGATTTCGAACTGAGAACTATCGTTTTTTCTTTTTTGGAAGGTATTTCTTCCGTACCGCATTTCTGTCAGCCTGTTTGCTGCGGTAATAGTAGTCTTTCCTGAAATTCAGACCCACTTTAATTGCCCAGTACACAACATATATAAAGAGAATGACCCACCAGAGTCTCATGGAAACAAAAGGGATTCCCGCTTCCCGCATCAGCCACAGGAAGAGCAGAACAGCTCCGAATCCCATGAAACGGCTCGGGTATTTTTTCAGGAGTTTTTTAAGGACGGGGTCTTTCGCGTATTTTTTGCGGTATATTCTGATGCTGAATCCAAGCAGGAAAAGCAGGACAATGATAATAATCGTCAGTTTTGTGTGCTGAAAATCAGGATCCGGGCGGGTGTTCAGGTAATAATTCAGAGTGAGTAATTTTTCCATAACGAGCGATTTATAAAAAACAATGACATGATAGCGTTTTTTCCGTGCTTTTGGCTAATCCTTTTTTTTCGTTGTTTTCTTGGCAGGTTTTTTAGTCTCAGCGCCTTTTTTCCCCTTTTTTTCCTCTCCAATACTTTCCAGAATCAGGCGGTGTTCCAGTTCTTCGTAATAACGTTCGGTGGTGGTTTTGCCCGGCCTGATGATCAGATAAAGAAGAATTCCAAGAATCGGAAAAACAATGTTCATCAAAATAGAAATGACCTGAAAGATCAGACTGTCAGAGCGATGGATTGCGTCCCGGGTTACCCAGACAATAATGAACAGCCACATCAGCCCAATATAGACCACAACGGCCAGCTGAATGGTTTTAAATGAAGGATTACTGATGAATTCAAGCAGGGTATTGATATCGAAATTACTTAGAAATTCCATAATGATTATTTAGCAGTTAAATAATGTTTCTCCTGGCGTTTTGCTTATCCTTTACTGAGCTGCTTTTTGTGGGAGGTTTGTATATAGGCGATGAATCCGGTGGCGCTGAGGATAAGAAAGGTTCCTTTTGCGTAGGATGAGGGGACTCCGTGCAGAAAGTCGATCCCAAATGCCGTCAGAGAGTATAGCATGACTCCAATTGACCCTGCCACTCCGGTTAAGTGGGTCCGCTTTACGATCCGCATCAGGATGCCCAGAATAGCAAAGGAAATGATTGCGCTGTAGATCTGTACAGGATGAATAGGTTTGATGAACTGAATGGTAAAGGTGTCAAAAGCGATTCCCCACGGAAGCGTTGTTGGGACTCCATAATGAGTTCCATTAAAAAAGTGGCCGATGTGAATGAAAATAAGTCCTACCAGTCCCGTTAAGACAAACGCATCGAACCATCCCCAAAAATCTTCTCCATCCTTTCGTGTGAAATAGTAGAGGGCGCCCAGAAAAGTATACAAAAAGCCAAAAGCGCTCAGCTTCATGTCCCAGACGGCGATTGCCTGCAGCGGATCCTGACGGATGACGGAAAAGTGTTCGAAAATATAAAGAAGGCGTCCGCCGATCAAGGGGGCTATAAGAAAAGTTGCGAAATGGTTTACGAAAAAACTCAGTTTTAACTTTTTCAGCTGAATGAAACGGGCTAAGAAGATCATGCTGACAACAAATCCTGCTGCCAAAAGCAGATTGAAGGTGGCGACGGTAAGAGGGCCGTATTGAAAGAGGATTTCGTACATATTAATTAAGTGCGAGTGCGAGTCTCAAGTCTCAAGAAAATCACTTGTGACTCGCACTCGCACTTGCGACTAAAGTTAGCGTATTTCCTGGGTGGATTCAAGGCCTGTTGAGACGGTGAAGCCAGGAGGGGGATTATTGAGAGTTGATGGATCCAGTTCAACAAAGAAGGGGGCTAGTTCCGAATTGCTTTCGTCGACAATAGATCCACCGGCGACGGGTTTTAAAGTGATCAGGGTCGGAATAGTGGCGCAGTCGGTGCAGGAACATTTTCCGGTACCCGGATTGCAGGAACCATTACCGCTGAAGAGACCAATGTTAGCGAC
>CAZSOH010000019.1:0-9161 GCA_964608535.1 uncultured Candidatus Peribacteria bacterium | reverse complement strand
TTCCTCTTCGGTAATAGCGGAAAACATATAAGGATCATCGGCTTTCATCTCCTCAATCACATCCAGCATGACGGATTTTGTACTGCCCCAGCCCATAAACGAGATGTCCGCGCCGGATTTCGCGCCAAAAACTTCAGGATCGGGCAGGGCTTTTTTCAGCGTCTTCATCTTCCGCATCCTTTTGTCGAACATCGGAGCGACTTCTTCGCCCCGTTCAGTAAGCGTTCCGTCTTCTTTGTGCTCGTCGCCGTTCCCGAAATAACCGGTAACGCTCGAACCTGGCAGCCATCTCAGGGAAACGCCGTCTTTTGTGATTCTAAAGCGGTCTTTTGGGGTCAGCTTCTCCAGGTCTTTTCCGGTGACCAGACCCCGTTTGATTGGTATCTTCGCGTTAAACGGTTCGACCATCACCTGCGCTTCGCAAATGGTTTTTTCACTCAGGACAATCACCGGAATCTGGAATTCTTCGGCGAAATTAAGGGCATGCTGAATGCCTTCGTAGCAGGAAGCCGGATCGCTCACCGCCATCACAAGCCTAGGGAATTCTCCGTGACTGCTGTGGATGGCCATATTCAAATCTCCCTGGCCGGTCCAGGTCGGGAGGCCGGTGGCCGGCCCGGGACGCTGACAGAGCACACAGACCCAGGGCGTTTCGGTCATTCCGGCTAACGATACTGTTTCAGTCATCAGATCATAGCCTCCTCCTGATGTGGCTGTAAAAGAACGGGATCCGGCAAACATCGCCCCCAAGGTCATCTCAGCCGCCGTGATCTCATCCTCCGCCTGTTTAACGAGCATTTTGGTTTCGTGGCTGAAGTTTGCCAGATACATGAGGATTGAGCTGGAAGGACTCATGGGGTACTGGAAGAAAGTCCTCACCCCTGCCTCGATGGCTCCCAGAGCGATTCCCATATTGCCGTCGAGGAGTAAGGTTTTAGGTTTTTTGGCCGGCAGCTTCAGCTTGTATGATTTTACGGCCGCGATCTCCTTTGCGTTGTAGCCGGCCCGGACACATTTCAGATCAATTTTGAGTAAGGCCGGCTTGCTGGCAAACTGTTTTTTAATGGCGGCCTCCAGAGGCTTTAAATCAAAACCTAAGATCTTCCACATCATTCCAAGGAGCACCATATTCACCATCACATCCGTTCCTCCAAGCTGACGGGCCATCGAATGAGCGGGAAGGTATACCAGGGTCACGTCGCGCCGCTTCGCTTTTTCTTTCAGGCCCTTGATCAGGTGCGCCCGTTCATAGCCATGAACTAAAATTCCTCCTTTTTTGATCACTTCCAGATATTCCACCAAGCCCGCGCGATCCAAAGCGATGACCAGATCCACTTCGCGCGAGAGGGAGCGGATGGGTTTTAATCCGAAATCAATCTGCAGATTACTGTGCCCCCCTTTAATCAGCGAAGGGTATTCACGATCGGAGTACACATAAAAACCCATCTGCTTGAGCACCTTCGCCACGATCCTCCCCACACTGAGGAGTCCCATTCCTGATTCACCGGCGATTTTTAAGGTAGTTCTATTCAATTAAGGAGTAAGGATTAGGAAACCTTAAGTTTTTCAATTAATTGTTTTGTCCAGTGCGGGATGAGGCCTTTAAGGTGCATGACCGGAGAGCCGCTGATCCTGAGTGAGGGAATGAGCAGTCCGCCGCCGGAACCTTTAATAGCCTTTTCCAGGTCGGGGGCGGCCTCGATGTGGTACTGGGCTTCGTATTTCGGATCCCCCAGGCCAATGACGGCACAGGGTTTACCTTTCAGGTCCACTTCCTTCATCGCCCTGACGAATTTAGCCATATGATCCTCTAAAAGGCCATGACCGTATGTCGGACTCGCGAGCACGACCATGTCGGCCTTCAGCATATCCTTTGGCTGACTTAACTCAGTTCTCTGGATCTTCACGTCGTATTTTTTCTGTTTCAAAAGATCGGCTACAAATTCCACCACCATTTCGGTGTTTCCTCCTGTACTTCCGAATATGAATAAAACAGATTTCATACGTTTGTTTTTGTCGCGGATGAAGAAACCAGGCTACTGCGGCGTCACATCAGCGCTTTCGTCGGCAGCGCCAGTTTCAGTGGTTTCAGTGGTACCGGTGGTATCAGCGGCAGTATCGGTGAGTTCACTGCCATCAGCTGTTGTTTCATCGGCGGCCGTCTCTCCGCTCAACTGAAGTCCCATCAGAAGAGATAGCGGATTGAATTCTTCGTACTCTGACGGAGCCGCGATTTTAAGATCCTGATTGTAACTGTTGGCAATGTAGGTCAGGTCAATATTGGTGGTAACGCCGTCTTCCGGACTTGTGCCGGACAGCTGGACAACCGCTTTATAAAGGAAGTAGTCCTTTTCTCCGATATAAAGTTCCATATTAGTGACGCTGTCCGCGAAAAGCGAAGCTTCTTCCACTTCGTCGGTTGTGAGTTCACGACCATTGATTGAGCTCGCTTTTTTTACGTACTCTTTTACCCCTTCCTTGTCCAGCTTTACGCCATAGTGGTAAACCTTATTCCCGTTCAGCTTTTCAACGCCGTATTCTTTGGTGACTTCAAATAATTTGGTGCTGATAAAAAGCTCTTTAAGCTGCGCTTCTTTCTGTAAGGTTTCTTCATCTTTTTTCTGGAGCTTCTTGATATCCTCCGGCACAAAGTCGCTGGCAAGGTGCTGCCACTTTTTCATATATGGCTCCAGTAAGGTCTCAAATTTTTTGGTGCTCTCATCGGTGGAGGAAAACTCGTCAATATTAAAATACAGTTCTTCGCCCAGCGAGACTGCCTGAAGATGAGCTTTCCCATCCATAGACTGGTCACCGGCATTCAAAGAGCCATCCAGCCTGATGTCCAGATCTGCCTTCCGGTCACTTTGATCCTGACGATCCAGTTTTGCGTCTGCCTTAAGGCTAAAGCCAATATTATCGCCCGCGTCCTCTCCTGTCATTGAAATATCGACCGACATGTCGACTGATTTTATCTCTTTTATCTGGGCTTTGAAGTTATCAATAACCTCTTCGGCGGACTGAGCTGGGGCTGACGAACAGGCGTTCAGGAAAAAAAGAGAAATCCCCGCGACTGCTATGAGCTTTGATAACATTTTTTTGCCGTTCATATCTTTGTTTAATTTAAGAATAAGGTGCCTGAGAAGCTTAACACTAATTTAAATGCCGGGCAATGTCAGATGATCGCCCCTTCGAACTGAGCTTTTGACCCCAGTTCCTCTTCGATCCGGAGCAGCTGGTTGTATTTACAGATACGATCTGTCCGGCACAGTGAACCGGTTTTGATCTGCCCGGTCGCCATCCCGACCACCAGGTCGGCAATAGTCGTGTCTTCGGTTTCACCGCTGCGGTGTGAAACGACCGCTGTAAAATCCGCGTCATGGGCCATATTGATGGCATCGATGGTTTCGGTAAGCGTTCCGATCTGGTTCAGCTTGATGAGGATAGAGTTGCAGTTTTTTCCGTCGATCGCTTTTTTGAGGCGCTCCGTGTTGGTGACAAGTAAATCATCCCCCACAATCTGGATTTTATCCCCCAGTTTTTCGGTCATCAGCGCGAAACCGTCCCAGTCGTCTTCGCTCAAACCGTCTTCGATGGAAAAAATAGGATATTTACTGACCAGATCTACGTAGTAATCCACCATCTCTTCCGACGTGAGCTCCCGGCCTTCACTGGCCAGGTGATATTTTCCGTTTTCAAAAAATTCAGAAGCGGCCGGATCCATCGCAATTCCGATTTCTTCTCCCGGCCGGAAACCCGCCTTCTCTATGGCTTCAACAATCAACTGCAGGGCTTCTTCGTTTGACTTGAGGCTCGGGGCAAAACCGCCTTCATCCCCTACTGCCGTTGAGAACCCTTTATCTTTAATGATTTTTTTGAGGCAATGAAAGGTTTCTGCTCCGTATCTGAGCGCTTCTTTGAAAGTATGAGCTCCCACCGGCATAATCATAAACTCCTGAAGATCGGTGGATCTGATAGCGTGTTTTCCGCCGTTTAAAATGTTCATCATCGGCGTCGGGAGCAGTTTTGATTCCCCCTTGTTGCCTAAATTACCCAGATACTGATAAAAAGGTATCTGCTCCGCCTGAGCGGCCACTTTAGAAACCGCCAGTGAAAAACCCAAAATGGCATTCGCCCCCAGGTTCCCCTTATTTTCAGTACCATCCAGCTCAATGAGCCGCTGGTCAATTTCCCGCTGATTGCGGACTTCCCGCTGAAGGAATTCGTTCCTTATCACGGTATTTACATTCTCAACCGCCTGCATCACCCCTTTCCCACCGTAGCGGCTTTTATCCCCATCCCTTAACTCCACTGCTTCATGGGCGCCTGTAGAGGCTCCGCTGGGAACGATGGCCGAAGCGAACAAGTCCTCGGTTCCAACTTCAACTTCTACCGTTGGATTACCACGGGAGTCTAAAACTTCACGGGCATGGATGTGGGTGATGGTTGAGCTCATTTTATTAAAGGATTAAGGATTAAGGATTAAGAATTAAGCTAAATTCTTAATTTGAGTTCAATATACAACTACGGAATGATATTATCAAACTATGAATCAAGCTCACCTCACACAGCTCCAACACCTCCTTGCCAAGATTCCAAAAGGAAGGGTGACCACCTATAAAGCTATTGCTCACGCAATGGATATGAAAGGGTATCGCTATATTGGACAGCTCCTCAATAAAAATCCGGATCCTGAAACATTTCCCTGCTTTAAGGTGGTGAATTCGGACGGACGGCTTGGCGGGTTCGCACTGGGGCATGCCGATAAAATCAGGCGTCTGCAACAGGAGGGAATTGAGGTGTCAGACGGCAAAATTGTGAACTTTGAAAAAATACTTTACATCTGTAAGTGAAGATCGTTATCTTCATTTACAGGTCAGTTCAAACTTTTTACACCACACTATGAATACTGCTATTTACATCACTGTCGCTATTGGCATCCTCCTCTCGCTCTATACCTTATATGTTGAACACCGCCTTAAAAAAGACCATTCATACAAAGCGGTATGTGACATCAATGACCGGATGTCCTGCTCAAAAACATTTGAGTCCCCTTACGGCCGTATTTTTGGTATTTCTAACGCCTATCCAGGTCTTCTGTTTTACCTGGTGGTGATCGGTCTTACGTATTATCTCCAGTTTGAATTTCTTCTTTATATAACGGTTTTCGGATTGCTTTTCAGCGCTTATCTGGCTTACCTTCTCTACTTCAAACTCAAGCATTTCTGCCTGGTGTGCCACGGCATTTACCTCGTAAACATACTCCTTCTTATTTTTGCCTGGCTGAGTGAGTAGTTACCGTCCCTCTCCCTGCCCGAGATAGCTTTTTACCAGCTCAATCATCTCATCAATGGTATGGCCGGCTTTCAGGAAATACCCCTTGTATTCTAAGCCTACCAGGTCTTTTTTGATGTCGGCCTGCGCCATATTACTGAAAATGACAACAGGCACTTTTATGCCCAATTTTTTGATCGCCTGCATCACTTCAATACCATTCTTCTTCGGCATTACAATATCCAAAAGGATAAGGTCATAATGATTTGACTTAATCAGCCTGAGGGCATCTTCTCCATCCTCAGCCTCATCAAATACGATCCCTTCGCTTTTCAGTTTATCGCGTGAAATTTTCATGATGAAAAAATCATCCTCAACAATGAGTATTCTTTTTTGATTTTCTTCCATGGTTAATGGGTTTATTTTTTAAAGACAAACGAATCGTAGCACAAAAAAGTGTGGCAAGTTTGCCTTTAGTTATTTCTTATAATATATCCTGTCCCATGAGCCGTTTCGATCAACCCCCCTCCGCTTTCAGACTTTAATTTTCGTCTGATTGAGGAAATATGGGAGTCGACAGTGTTCGTGACCAGCAGAGAATTATAACGCCAGACATTTTTCAGCAGATCCTCCCGTGAAATCACCTTGTCACTATTCTTTGCAAGGTACAGGAGCAGTTCAAATTCTTTGTAACGGAGCTTCACAGCCCTCCCGTCCCTCAGAACCTGCCTGCTTTTTATGTCTATTTTTAAGTCCCGGATTTCGATCAGGTCAGGCTCTTTCCCAAGCCTTTTTGATCGGCTTAGTATCAGATTTATCTTAGAAACCAGCTCTACAAAAGAAAAAGGTTTGCACAAGTAGTCGCAGGCTCCCAGATTGAATAATTTTATCCGTTTGTCGAGCCTGCTTACTCCTGTGAGCACCAGAATAGGTGTATCAATCCTTTTCCGTCTCAGTCGTTTAAAGACCTGTTCACCACCTAAATCCGGCAACAATAAATCAAGAATGATCAGGTCGACCTTATATTTTCCAAGTAAACGCAGCGCTTCTTTCCCTCTCATCGCGTAAATAACCTTAAAGCCTTCTCCTTCCAACCCTCTCTTTAAGAAGTCGACCAATTCGATGTTGTCATCAACAATAAGTATATTCACAGTCAGTATTTTATTTAATTATGTAAATAAATCTTAGTTTGTCAATTGAAATTGAAAAAAATTTTAAGTTTTCATAATGTTTTCATAAGATTTATTGATGATAATTGAGCTGGTATAAGTTTTGTAGAAACAAAATTAAAGCAAATGGCAAATACACAATCAAAGAGGCCGGGGATTTTTGTCGAGAGCGACCAAAAGAGTTTTTTTGCTGCCGCTAAAGACGTTGTTGATGAGCTTGAGGAAGAATCCTTTTGCCTTCTGGATGAAGGAAAGCTAAAAAAGCGTGTCGCTCAGATAAAGGAGCATTTTTTGGCAGATGATCAATTTAAAGATGCGAGAAAAGTGATTTACGCCATCAAAGCCAATCCGATTGCCAGAATCATCCAGATTATGAATGAGGCAGGAATTGACGGTTTTGACTGCGCTTCACTCAGAGAGATAGAGCATGTCCAGCAGCTTTCTGGACAAACACCCGTTTTTTTTAATAATCCGATCAAAAGAAAAAAAGAAATTGAGGCGGCAATGAGGCGGGGGGTGAGTTCTTACACGGTTCAACGCAGGCGCGAGATAGAAAAGATCATTAGTTTAGCTGAGCATGCTGAAAGTGAAAATGTTGAAGTCAGTATCCGAATGATTACGGATAACCCTTCAGCTGCCATCAACCTTTCAGACAAGTACGGCGCGAGCGAAACGGAAACCCTCAGACTCCTTCGATCCGTTAAGGCGGATGAAGCAATTCAGCGCCGCGGCCTATCGATTCATGCCGGTTCACAAAATACGGATTTCCTTTCATTTCAGCGGGCAATTGAAGCCATGTGCTCTGTCGCCCGCTCTGCCGGCGGCGTTGATTCACTGAACCTTGGTGGCGGGATCCCCATCCAGCCCTTCAGCAGAAATCACGCAAGAGAAGTTATTGGTTATGTAAGATGGATCAGCGAAATGGTCAGACAGAATATCCATGGAGTTCTGAGGGGTGATGACCCCAATATTATCTTAGAGCTTGGCAGGTCACTTGTAGCGGATTCGGTTGATCTGGTTATCCCTGTTTTATCATCGGAAAAAAGGAATGGTGAAAACTGTCTTTATATCAGCGACGGCTTATTTACCTCATTCATGGACGATGCCGTTCATGGCTGGGAGTATCCGATTCTTCCATTCCCGCGTCTCAACAAAAAACCTTATCAGCCCGAATTAGCTCCTTTCAGAATTTTCGGCCGCACCTGCGATTCCGGTGACCGCCTTAAGCCCTTTTATTCTCTTCCGTCCGATATTGGCGAAGGTGATTATATCCACGTTCCCTGCGCGGGGGCTTATATGGATTCCCAATCTACTCACTTTAACGGTTTTGAACCGCCAAAGTATGTTTCTTATAATTTAGTTTAATCCTTTAACCCAAATTACAATGACAACCGTAAAAAATTGCCCAGGAACTCCACCGGCCGAAGCTGAAACGAAACCCGATCAGGAAGCATCCAATTCGCGAGTCCAGGACAGGCTCAGAAGGATCGCAATGACGCGCGAAAAAATATTCAGGGAGAGTTTTACCACAGAAGTTCTTAGTCCCAATGAGATGACCCCCGAGCGTATACGGGAAATTTCAGACTTTTTCCGTTTTATGTTCAACAACGCCTGGGGTGAGTACGTTGTCTGTACCCAATGTGATCCTGTGCGTGAGGCCGGTATGAAAACTTCGGCCATGTCCGTATTCGGAACTGATGATGAATATGTGCCGCTTGACCAAATGGACAGCCTTACTACATTCCCGGACTGCCCGTGCTGCTCAAAGCCAATGGAACTCTTTCATGATCCCGAAGCCACCTTTAAGAAAATGCAGGAAAAACTCCAGGCAGATGGTTATGCCAGCCTCCTGAAGAAAAAAGGTGAAGACAGGGTCAGCGGTTTTACTTTTGGCTACGGCTCAACAATTGAAGGTGTGTTTAACGGGGAGTGGAGAAACCGTTACAATTATTTAAAGAATCCACCTCCTGAACATGAAAGAGACCTGCAAAAACTTATTGAACAACTCAATATTGCTGTTCCGGGTGGGCAATTTTCAGCCGACACGCCAGTGTTTGGATGGAATTGCATTGCAACTGCTCCGTGGGTCCGTTCAGTCGGCAGCCTTCATGGAATTATGACCAGCTTTTTTGATTCTTTGCCGCGAGAACACATGGAGCAATATGTGATTGGCGAAGCCTTATCCGGTTCGACCGCACATAAACTTTTCTTGAGGGCGGGTGCAATTGAGATTAAGGATTATTTAGAAGGTGATGGAATCATCGTGATTCAGAACCTAGGCACGTCTTCAGCAAAATTGATGGGGAGATGATTTAGATCACAGTGTTTTTTTGTGATATATTTTATTCATTAAGCAAATAACCATTTGATAGATATTATAATCGATTATATATACGCTATTTGTGCCAGTTTAATCCTTATACTTGGCACCTTAGCTTTTCTCGATAACCCCAGGGACAAAAATCGCCTGATATTCTTTGCTCATATTATTGGCGCGTTCGGCTGGATGTTTACGCTCTATCTTGGCTATTCATTAATTGATGCATCAGATTATGATGGCGCCTTAACTGCATTTCGATTTTCATACGGCTTTTCTGTGGTTGCAATGGCCTTTATGACCTCTTTTTTGTATTCCTTTCCTCATGAAAATTTTGTTTTGGGAAAATTGTTAAAAAGGGTATTTTGGACAATTACCATTCTTTTGGCGATCATAGCGTCTTT
>CAZSOH010000018.1:0-9382 GCA_964608535.1 uncultured Candidatus Peribacteria bacterium | reverse complement strand
ATATCGATATGGATCTTAATGGGTAGCTTTTTTGAATCAATATATTTTAGTTCCCTGAGCTGACCCTTTTCAGTGCTTTTGTACTTATTTCCCATAGGGAGCTTGCCAGTTACAATTCCTCGATATTTGATGTCAGCTTCAATTCTACGATTTATGAAATCTTCTTCATAATATTGTTCAATTATAGGGTGTATATTTTTGTCTATGCCCATGAAGCTAAGACGAGTTGAATTCGGAATTTCAAGTAGCTGTTCGCCTATCTGTTTTATACCCTCCACACCTTCATAAAATGTTATTTTTGGCTTCTTCTTACTGTATTTGTTGTGTACAGCTAAGAGTTCCGGAAGAATCCGTTTAAGGCTATGTGCGCCATCGATAAAATGGTTGATTAAGAAACTTGGCTCAGTAGGTACAAATATTTTAACCTTATTTTTTATATAGAATGAGACGAAGCCTTTCTTTTTCATAGCGTTTAAAAGGCTATATGTTGAAGTGCGATTTTCTCCCAGAGCTCTTGAGAGATTATTTACACCAGACTCTCCATATTCAAGAAGTTTTAGATATACCCTGACTTCTTTACTCGTCATTCCAAGTTTATTAAGCATGTTCGTGTCCATAGTTGACTTAGTTAAACAACACTTATATTTTCGCATAATAAGGGTATAAAATCAATATTATTTCTACATTTGACTTACTTAACTTTACAATCTTTAAGAGATATTTTACCATTTTGACCAATATTTTCTAAATTCATTATTATGTCGAATCACAAAATTGCATCAAACGAATATTCTAGCCATGGTCGCAGCCTGAACTACACAGCGCCTTGTGGAATGAAAGGTACAGTTGGAATCTGGAGCCCCGGGAAGATTATCGAGGTATCTACTGAATTGCCAGAAGTTGTACGTATAGTGAGAGGGCGAGCTGCCAGGACTGTGCCAGGTTTACTTGAAAGAGCTATATACACGAAGGGTGATGTATTCTATTTACCAGGCAACCAACCCAAAGTCCTCTTTGAAGCGCTTGATAATAATGACGTTGCATATGAGTGCATTTTTTATCAGGAAGAACTGGATGATGAAATAGATGCAACTAGAGAGTTGATAAGAAATACTATGAGCTTTCAGCAAACTAAATAGTGGGCACAATATAATAAACTAACAGAAAATAAATTACCTACAACTACATATTATACGAAATACTACTCTTTGTAAAAACTGTCGGAAATTTCGACAACACTTTTGGCTGGATGGTTTTTGTCACGTTTTTGGCAGTAGGGAGACGATTTCTCCGAAGGTTTCACCAAGGCTTTTGCTGGCATCAATACTATCTCCAAAATTGTGCTGTGACACTAAATTATGAACCGCTTTTGCGGCATCTTCACCTAAAGTCTGTTTACGCGCCTTATCTCTTTCGATGCATACTTCGACCGGCGCCTTCAGAGTGAATACGTAACTGGAAAAATCCAGACTGTTTAAGAGGTGATCCAGCACTTCTTTGTGATAAAAACAGCCATCGAATATAACGATCGTATCATCCTCCAGCCATCTTTTTGCGTCGGGCAGGATGATGTCCAGCGCTTTTATAAAGCTGCCGGCGCGGATTCCCGCGTCGGGTTCAATGTCTTCCAGATTGTTGTCTTTAAGGAGCTGATCCAAGGAAACGTATTTTCCGTTCAAAAATGATGCCAGTTTTTTCGCATTGGTTGTTTTTCCGCATCCGAGCGGCCCGTTAATCACTATAAAATAACTCATTAATCCTGAAGTAAAACCGCTTTAATCCTCCGTACGCCGGCTGATGAAGACTGCTCTTTTTTGATCTTGAATTTTCCGAGTTCTCCGGTGTGCTGCACATGGGGGCCGCCGCAGATTTCTTTGGAAAAACCTTCGATGGTATAGACCTTCACTTTGTCGCCGTATTTTCCTTCAAAAAGACCAATGGCACCCTGTTTCTTGGCATCTTCCACGGTCATCGTACGGCAGCTGACGGGAGCGTCGGCTTCGATGGCTTCGTTCACCAGCCGTTCCACTTCGGCGATCTGTTCCGGTGTCATTTTATCGGGGTGAATAAAGTCGAATCTCAGGCGTTCGGCAGTGATGTTTGAGCCTTTCTGAGTGGCATGGTCGCCGAGGACTTTATGCAGGGCGGCGTGGAGGAGGTGAGTGGCGGTGTGAAGTTTTGTGGTGGCTTCGGAATGGTCCTGAAGGCCGCCTTTGAATTTTTCTTCAGCGCCGGCCCGGGATTTCTCCTGATGCTCCTGAAAGGCTTTATCGAAGCCGGCGGTATCCACTTTCAGATCGTGTTTTTCGGCTTCTTCAATAGTCATTTCGATCGGAAAGCCATACGTGTCGTACAGTTTAAAGGCCTGTTTGCCGGAAATTTCTTCGATTCTGCGGCCTGTTTTTTCAAAAGCCACTTCAAATCCGGTCAGCAGTTTTTCGAATTCCCGGAGCCCCGCGTTGATGGTTTTGCGGAACTGATCTTCCTCGGCTTCAAAGGTCTTTAAAATCTCTTCTTCGTGTTTGAGTTCGGGATAAATATTACCCATTAAATGAATCACTTTTTTGGCAATTGCGTGGGTGAAGTTTTCCTCGATTCCAAGGGTTTTTCCGTGCCTTATAGCTCTCCGCATCAGACGTCTCATCACATAGCCCTGATCCAGGTTGCTGGGTTTTACGCCATCGCCTGCCATAAAGGTGGCTGAACGGACGTGGTCGGCGATGATCCGGTAAGAAGCCGGATTATCGGAATACCGGCCGTGCGCCAGACTTTCAATTTTTTCGATGATCGGCTGGAAAAGTTCGGTTTCGTAAACGCTCTTTTTGCCCTGTAAAACGGCGGCGACGCGTTCCAGACCCATGCCAGTATCCACATTTTTCTGTTTCAGAGGCTCAAACGCGCCTTCGTGGGTTTTTTGGTACTGCATAAATACGTCGTTCCAGATCTCCACCCAATTGTCTTCGTCATTTCCCGGATTTGAGCTTTCCGGCGGGTTGCCTTCACCGACCCAATAAAACATTTCGGTATCGGGGCCGCAGGGGCCGGTCTGGCCGGCAGGTCCCCACCAGTTTTCGGATTTGGGCAGATAGGCGATTTTGTGCTCCGGAATGCCGTGGGATTTCCAGAAACCGGCGGCTTCTTCGTCTACAGGGGCGTCATCATCGCCTTCAAAGACTGAAACAGCCAGTTTCCCAATGGGAATGTTCAGCCATTTTTCGGAGGTCAGAAATTCAAAGCTCCATTCGATGGCTTCTTTTTTGAAATAATCTCCCAGGCTCCAGTTTCCCAGCATTTCAAAGAAAGTCAGATGGGTGTTGTCGCCCACCTCATCAATATCGCCGGTGCGGATACATTTCTGCACGTCGGCCAGACGTTTTCCTTCGGGGTGCGGTTCACCCACTAGATAAGGGACCAGCGGGTGCATGCCGGCGGTGGTGAAAAGCACGGTTGGGTCGTTTTCCGGCAGGAGCGGCGCGGAGGGGATGATGGCGTGGTTCTTTGATTTGAAAAATTCCAGATATTTTTCTCTGATGTCCTTTGCAAGCATAAATTTCACACTTAAATGGCTAGCTTAAAATACTATAAAAAACCGAAATCCGAAAACCGAAATCTGAAGGAAATCCGAAATAAGAAATTTGAAATGAAAAAATGGGATATTCGAGTTTCGATATTCGTATTCCGAAATTGAGTTTATGGGATTGATTTCTACAGTGAAATTTGGTATAATTATAAGATTTAACTTTTCGAAAACAAAAATCTTGAAAGCTTTCACCCCTAAAATCATTCTGCCCGCCCTGCTACTTCTCCTTTCTTTTGCAATGGGAATCTGGTATATCAATGCCCCTGGTTCGTCTGCGGCGGACGTGGAAGTACGGCTGGTGATCCCCAGTCCGACCTGCGGGAACGGCATTAAAGAAGGGGATTATGAAGAATGTGATGACGGGAACCTGATAAACGGGGATGGCTGTGATAACGTTTGTTACTTTGAAGTTTGCGGTAACGGTGTTTTACAGATCAATGAAGAATGTGATGATGCTAATGTGACTGACGGGGACGGCTGTGACAGCCAGTGTTACAACGAAGTGTGCGGGAACGGCCGGGTTCAGTCTGGTGAACAATGTGATGACGGAAACACGACTGATGGGGACGGATGCAATAGCTCCTGTGTCTTTGAAGTGTGTGGCGATGGCACCCTTACCCCTTCTTCCGGGGAGGAGTGTGATGACGGTAACCTGACAGACGGGGACGGCTGTGACAGCCAGTGTTACAACGAAGTGTGCGGTAATTCCAGAATTCAGTCTGGTGAAGCTTGTGACGATGGGAATACTGCTGATGCGGATGGCTGCAGTTCCACCTGTACGGTTGAGTCTGGTTACACTTGTGTCGGAACACCCAGCTGCTGCAGTGTGTGTGGTGACGCGGTGACGCAGTGCAATGAGCAGTGTGATGACGGGAAACATTGTGTGAACGGCAATTCCTGTACCACCGACCTTGAGTGCTTCGGAATCGGAGATAATCTTTGTACTGTCCGAAGCGGTGACGGTTGCAGCGCTACCTGCACTTCTGAGTCCGGCGGAGGGGGAAGCAGTCCCCAGGAAATCATTATTTCTGAAATAACCGCTTATCCGGAACAGCGCAGCGGCGCTACGGGTTCGAATTACGACACCACGTACGCTTTTTCGATTCTTGACGCCAATGACCAGAGCCATGCGGTTTATTATTCTCATCCGATTTTACAGAATACGACCAATGTCGGTATTGGTTACCCTTACATGTACATCAGCGGGATGAATGCCGGTGTTTATGATACGGCGTTTAAAACCAAGGCCCATCTGACGGCTATTCAGGATAATGTCTTCCTTCAGCTGGGTGAAAACTCAATAAACTACACGAATCCAACGAATCAGGTATCCATCGGTTCTGTGAGGCTGGTTGCCGGTGATATTAACGGAGCCGGAACAAGTCCGGGAACTCTGGGAGATGATGTGATCAATTCGGTTGATATTTCGGTGCTCCTGAACCGTTTTGGAGCCAGTGATCCGAGCGGGAACAGTGTCCGGGCAAACCTGAATCAGGACAGCTCTGTGAACCAGACGGATCTGGATATTCTGCTCAATAACCTTGATAAAGAAGTAAACCTTTAAGCCCTTGAACTTAAACAAAAACAAATTATTGGCCCAAAAAATGATTTCTCTGCTTCTGGCAGCGGCCTTGTTTTCTGCCCAGTCGTTTGTTTTTGCCAATTCTCCGAGTGGGAGCGACTGGTTTGAACTGCACGCGACTCCGACTACCGGCGCGGATGATACGGGTGACGGCGGGACCGGGAATCCTGCTGACCTGAATTACTACTACGTTGGTCAGTCGTTTGATGCCGCTATTTCGATTCAGTCAAACGGAACCACCGCTGCGAATCTATGGATTGATTATGATCCGACTCTCCTTTCTGTTTCGGGAATCACTCCGGGGGATTACTATGATCATTGGAAGAACCAGCTGATTGAAACCAGCCGGGTAAAATCCACTGGGTATAATTTCCCTGTCAGCCAAAGTTCAGGCGCCGGGAATTTCGGAAATCTTACCGTTAATCTGACCAAACCTACCGCGGCCAATTACGGAACGGGCACTCCGGGCACGCTTGATCTCAACATCGGTACTGTCGGGGATACTCGTCAGTCTAATATCGCGATCAACGGTCAGGATGTTCTGGATGACGCAGAAGACTTCCGGTTCCATGTGTGGGCCGATACCCGTAAGCCTTACGCAAAGAATCCTGCTCCCGCGAATGGCGCTACCGCCATTCCTGTTGATGCTGTGTACACCTTTGAATTGCTCGATTCTCTGAACGGGGCAGGGGATGATTCCGGCGCCGGTACAGGAGTTGACGTTAATTCGCCTTCCGCGCAGGTCGTTTTTAATGATGGTTCGACAGCATCTGATTTTGCTTCTTATGCTGTTTATTCCTGCAGTGGCATCTTTAACTCAAATCTGTGTCAGTTTACGGTTCATCCTCCTTCAATCACCGGGTTCGCGAATGACACCCGTCATTTTGATTACAATACAACTTATACGGTTACGGTGAAGGGTTATCAGGATCTGGCGTCTTCTTCCCAGAATCAGCTGGGTGATGCGAATGGTCCTAACTTAATGAATGACGCGGTTTTCACTTTTACGACCAAAAAAGACAGTCTTAAGCCAAGATATAGCAATGTTCAGCCTCTGGCGGGTTCAAATAATCACCCTCTGGATACGGCGATTCTCTTCGATGTGACTGACCGCCGCTCTTATCCGAATGGTATCTCGGGTTCACTCGTGGATCCTTCAACCTGCCGGGTTGACCTTTCTTCGCCCAGTTTTGGCCTTCAGACTTTTAAGATGGGGGACTCAGGTGTTTCTATTTCTGATATTGATTACGGCTATTCTTTTACGGTTAATCCGGCTCAGGATTTTGGTTCAAATGAACAGGTGTCTGTCCGGCTGCATAGTTGCGCGGACAGGGCCGGTAATGTGGCCTTAGAACAGAATTTTACGTTCAATATCGTGATTCTGGATATTGACGGCGATTCAATTCTGGATAGTGTGGATAACTGTCCGAATACGCCGAACACAGATCAGCTTGATACGGATGGGGACGGGTTGGGTGATGCCTGTGACCCTGACATTGATAATGATACGATTTTAAATGAAAGCGATAATTGTGTTCTGATCCAGAATCCGCTCCAGAAGGATGTTGATGGGGATGGTATCGGAGATGTTTGTGATGATGACCACGATAATGACGGGATCCTGAATGCCGATGACAACTGCCTGCTTTCGCCGAATCCGGGACAAGAGGATTTAGACGGAGACGGAATCGGCGATGCCTGTGATCCTGACATTGATAATGATACGATTTTAAACGCGGACGATAACTGCCCTCTTCAGCCCAACCAGGATCAGCTGGATTCTGACGCTGACGGAACGGGCGATGCGTGTGATGATGATATAGACGGGGATACGATACTCAATGACGTTGATAACTGCCCTCTTATTCCTAATACCCCCCAGGCAGACTTAGACGGGGACGGAATCGGGAATGTGTGTGATCCGGACGCAGATAATGACGGTGTGCTCAATGAACTCGATAACTGTACCTATGTTTTTAATCCTTTTCAGGAAGACACGGACGGGGACGGAATCGGCGATGCCTGTGATGTGGTGATCAAGGATCTCAATTTCAATTTGAAGGCCAAGCCAGAACACAGGGCTAAACTCAATAATTCTCCAAATTTATCGGTGAACGGTACGATCAATTTCTTTGACCGTCTCGGAGGTCAGGTGGTTTGGCAGGATGCTGTAACCCTTGATGATTCCGGAACTTTAAGTTATACCACTGATCAGGTACAGATCGGTGATTATCATGTTTCCCTGAAAGGGGATGCTCATCTTACTTCGGTGATCAAAAATATTGTTGTTGGTACCGAATCAGCTACGATTGAGCTCGATTACACTTTTGGAGACACCAAGGAGCTGACCGCTGGTGATGTGTATAGTGACAATATCATCAATTCTTTCGATATTGCTACTTTACTTCTTACCTATTGGAATAAGGGAGTTTCGTTTACTGATCTCAATAAAGACGGTTATGTCAATTCTCCTGATATGGCCCTGCTTATCCTTAATTATTTCAAAAAAGGCGATACGTTTGAGTAATCTGCCTTATGCCCTTTACCTATATATATAACCTTTGAACCTTAATTTAAGAAAAATGTTTACCAAATTACTCCGCATGAGATATTTAACCTGGAAGCTTCTGCTCTTCCTTCCTATGCTGCTTCTGGCTGCGCCAGTCAGTTATGCTGCGACTTACACACTTACTGATAATAATCAGCTGGTTAAAGGGTGCAGCGGGACAATTGAAATTAAGATTGATACAGAGGGTTCAAATGTGATGGCCGGAGATTCAACCATTTTTATCAATGCGGGTGAAGTGACGATCAATAAAATTTCTATCGGGTCACCTCTGCCTATGCAGATTTTTAATCAGGTGACTGACGGGACGATCAAGCTGAGTGGCGCCCGGCTTCCGCTATCAGGCACATTTAATGGCAAAGGAACATTCGGCTATATCAATTTTACGCCGAGTGAAACGGCAAATTCCGGTTCCTTTACCTTTTCTCCCGATCTGCAGGTGGACAACAACTTAGTTGATGAGAGTATCAACAACGTCCTCACTAACGCGGTGAGTAAGGTTTATCAGTTTAAGGACCGCTACAATAAAGAGGTTGATGGAGTCGGATTCTGTAAGCCTGATGTGACCGGCCCTAATATTCAGTACATCACCCCATCACCCAGTTCCAGTAATATCCCTGTCGATTCAAATGTGATTCTGACCCTTACGGATGATCGTGCCGGTGTGGACATTCCTTCGGTTAATATTACGATAGACGGCCAGAGTTACGGAAATAATTCTCCCGAAGTGACGGTTCAGCAGGATGCCGGCCTGGTCCGGGTTGAGGTCAATCCCGCACAAAATTTTGCACTTGGTCAGAATGTACTGGTCACTACCAGCGCCTGTGACCGTAATAATCCTGCCAACTGTTCAACTAAATCAATGAATTTCCGTGTGTTTACTCCTGCCCCTCCTCCTCCAGTTTGCGGAGATGGTGTCGCGAACTATGAAAATGGTGAGCAGTGTGATGACGGGAACACAAATTCAGGTGACGGCTGCAGCAGCCTGTGTCTTTTTGAGGCTCCTCAGCCTGCCCCTTCACGGGGAGCATCCTGTACCGACGGCCTTCACAATCAGGGTGAGGAAGGTATAGACTGCGGCGGACCCTGCAGCCAGGCTTGCCCTACCTGTGTTGACGGCGCTCTGAACCAGGGAGAGGAGAGTGTGGACTGCGGAGGCCCCTGCCCTGCTTGCGGTGATGAACCAACAAATGTTATTTGTCCCGACAAAGGAAAAGAGACCGATTTTGTCACTATCTGCCATTATCCGGGCGGAGATCCGGAAAAGGCGGTAACGATGCAGATTCCGAGTTCAACTTTGGAATCCCATCAGAAGCATGGGGATACTTTAGGCAGCTGTCCTGTTTTTGATCTTTGCAGTGAAGCCTTGCTTCTGGCTGCTCCCGACCGTGAAGAGCAGGCTTTAGAGCAGGCCGAAACGGCGATTGAAAGGGGGGTGGTTGAAACCCAAAAGAAAACGATTGAGGCACCAAAGGTTCTTACCGAAGTGGTGAGTCAGCTCGATATCTGTAAAGCTAATACCGATTATTCGACTGCCAATTTTGATGATCCTTCCGCCGATACGGACGGGGATGGCCTTTCAGACCGTGTGGAGTGTTATGCGGATACCAATCCGGTTAATGAAGACACGGACGGGGACGGGTGCGGCGACTTT
>CAZSOH010000017.1:0-9454 GCA_964608535.1 uncultured Candidatus Peribacteria bacterium | reverse complement strand
TGTCATTGATTTTTTCGGTGTCGATCACTTTCACATTCAGGTTAATGCGACCTCCTTTCTGGATGAGATTGGTTCCAATACGTCTCACGTATTCAATCACCGGCGCCGATTTGACTTCTACCTGGAGCTGATTACTGTCTACGGTTGCCCCGGCTGTTTTTTCAACCTGAGCATATAATGGTGTTATACCGCTCTTATCTCCTTTTTCCAGCAGCCCTCCTTTTAAAGCCGCGTCATTTAAGCGGTTCACCGGCTGGGGCTGCCACTTTACGTTGTTAAAATTGAGTTCAGATATGGTTCCGTCAGCATTGACTCCGACTACCCGAAGTCCGTAACTGTCATTTGGCCCCAGTTCGATCAGATAATCCACTGAAGGGACAATTCTGATTTCTCCGGAACTGGATGAAAGGCCGTCAAGCGACATATCCGCATTCGGAGAAACCGCCTCAAGCTTGATTAAGCCTGGTATCTTGGGATACATCACGGCTCGTACGCCGGAAATCCGCTCAATTGATACTATCAGTGCCTCTGAGATTGAATTCAGTTCTTCCGCAGGCGTTCCGATTAAAGACGGACCGGGAACAATCACATCCGTGCCTTCTATGGTCAGGGTCACATTCACAGCAAACAGTGAATTGAGCATCAAATATGCCCCTGAATAAGCCTTCGTCCGCTCCGCCGTTTCCAGCTGACTGATGGTTTGCTTGTTCAGGGTGAGGACAAGTCCTGCAATGGTACTGAGATCGGTTTTCTTACAGTTCGGATAACCTGTGTAACCGGCCGTTTCGTCACAAACGTTACAGCGGGCGCCGGAATACCCCGGATCGCAGACGCAGGCATTGTCTTTTTTGAATCCGTAAGAACCGCAATCAAGAGTAGGAGTGGTCGCGACGGCGCCAATCGTGATTTTCCCATCGGTATAGGTAGGGGTGCGATCAGCCGTATCCGCTTCCAGCTTAATGATGGAATCACCTGTTCCTTTCTCCATTGTCACTATGACGGTATTGCCGTCTTTCAGGTTTGAATCTAAAGTTACCAGTACCCGGAACAGTACGTCATTGTCCTGGACATCCAGTTTGGTGGCCAATGTTCCGCAATCCACCACGATCTCACCCTGTGTCAGGTCTTTGATGGTTGTACAGGCTTCGTTTTTCAGAATATTCTGAGAAGTGTCCGCGCTGGCAAAGGTCAGCTGACTGGTTGGAGCAGAGAGCGTCACTCTGAGCTTCTCAAGTTTACTCATCGCCTTTCCGGCTTTCACTTCAATGTAATCACTTTCACCTGCGGCTGCCTTATAGTCCGCCGGAACATACAAATCTGTCGTTACCGCCGTGTCATCAGCGCCGCCGGTAATGGCTGCCTGAAACAAGGCAGGGTTTGTGTAAGCCAGATAGCTGACAATACTCAGCCCGACGGCCACCAGGGCAATCAGGGTGTTCCGCATAAAGTGATGCGCTTTTTTATGTTCTTCGGTTAAGTGTGAAGTATCCATCGTTTTGGATTTAAGAGTTTATTTTTAAACAAGTGGGGGTGATGCTTTGAACAATTCCGTGTGTGGGGTGCAGCAGAATTGAATATGAAGTTGCGTCGGTTTTCTGGAAGGCTCCAAAAAATGTTAAAGCCAAAAGAAGTCCTAACGTCATTGAGAGAGCTTCTTCCAGCAGGTTGAAATTGAGATACCGGATGATCGGCAAGTGATTCCACAGGCGTGAAAAATACTCGAAGCGATCCCGGTGAGGACTGGCGGCTTTAAGCATTTCAATCAGCTCCCTCTGCGCCAGACTGCCCCATTCTTTCGCATGCTGTTCCACAATGATGTAGCGAATGGTTGCAAAAGTGACGAGTGTGATGAAGTAAATCGTTAATGCTACTGCAAAAATCCCCGCGAACAGGAAGACGACGGCCGCTCCGAGAATGGCGAATATGAACGCCATGGTTACCTGAGCGCTGCTGATGTAATCTTCACGCTGTTTATAGTGAATCTTCACCATGGCATGAAAGAAGTAAACCAGGCTGGCCACCAAAGGCAGTAAAATGCTCTCGGCAGATGAAACCAGACTGAAATCCAGGATAGTCCATGAACCCATCAGGGTTTCCGGAACTTTTACCATCAGGTTTAATCCCCAAAACGTGAAGAAGAACAGGGCTATCTGAGACAGCACCAGCACCGCTCCGCGATGATGGATCCTTTCGTTTACGTCGTACAGCTTGTGCAGTTCGCCTTCTGTTTTACTGACCGAAAGTTCACCGCTGCTGAAGCGGTCCACCAGCTTTTTGTGAAATAAGTGGATTTTCTTCTGTTTCAGCTGAATACGGGTGCTTGGATAAAGTAAAATCAATTCAACAAAGAGCGCTAAAACAATGATGGAAAGCAGAACACTTCCGCCCAAAAACTTCATAAAGCCGTTGAATACTGCCGCAAACAGATTGGCAACTTCCGCTTTAAACCCAAAGTACACAAAGGGGCTAACTTGCGCTGAAGTCAGCGCGGCTTCAGGCGCGCTTTGGTGCATTATTGTCTGGACACTCCCCTGCTGATAAGCCAGGTAAATACTGAAAGAAAAGAGTCCAAGGGTTGCAAGTATCAGGCCGAATCGTTTCATTTGTGTTTGTTTTTTAAGAATTTGAAATCTTAATATTATAACAAAATTTGCCTAATCTATCAATTCTATAAGGTTGACACGTTTCATAAATTATTGTTTTTGAGTTTCACTGATTTTTTCGGGTCTATTTTAGAATTTTAATTCTGCGTCCGTTTTTTGGAACGGCCCAAATACTATTTTGTGTTCAGGGGAGTTGTTTTTCTGTAAAGGCATGGTTGACGTATTTTGAAAATATGAAAGTGAGAATTTGTTTTTTTAAAGCCAAATAATAAATCGCTTTAGTTTTTTATGATGTCAAATTTGAGTAAATTATTGCCATTTCCAAGCCCTCCTCTTTGTCATTCCCGCGAAGGCGGGAATCTTTGATTAACGATATTGGCATGTTACAGATTCCCGCCTTCGCGGGAATGACAGTTGTGTGTGACATATTCAAAATACTTGCAGGACTTTTAAAAAAATGATATAATATAGAGATAATTATCTCTCAATGAAACGATTTTCCCGATTTCTCACCGTACTCCTCCTTGTTTTTTCCTGCCTTTCGATGCTGCTCCCGCAAACCTACGCGGCGACTGATTTCAGCGATCCGGCGTTAACGGATATTGTGATCATTCCCGATGAACCGGCGCCGGAGGCTGAAGTGGATTTTATTGTGGCCTACGCAAACCATGGGTCTCTCGCCTCCCAGCCGCTGACCTTGCTGGTTGATTTTGACGAAAATATTTTTAAACGGATTGTGGTTGGCGACCCGAAGCAATGTGTGAATACGGGGATCACCGTTACCTGTAACCTTTCCCCCTTAAATTCAGGGGAATCCGGCAGTATCGGCTTCACAGGTTTTGTTGCCGATAATGCCCGACTGGGCGATAAGGTTATCACCTATGCTTCTATCAAAGAACCTGGGAATGCGGATGATAAGACAACGAATAATCTAAAGGAACTGACCATCCGGATCGGAAAAAAAACAAAACAAACGATTGCCGCCGCTTCCGGCACGACGACCGCCGAACTCCTCAAAACAAAGCAGCCCCTCGAAGCCCCTTCTGATAATCAGGATGTCTCTCTTTTTAATGTTGAAAATGATCCCAACTGGCGGGTGAGCGGCCTTTACACGGCCGGACTCAAATTCATCATCCGCGGCAAAGAAGCTCTGGCCTGGTCGCTTGGAATAGACCAGTCGGGCTTTCATAATCCGGCCATCCGGCAGAACTATGTGAGGGTTCTGACAGTGGTGAACAGCTTCTTTATTATCGGCCTGCTCGCGATTGCGGCGATGTGGATCTTCAGCCTCCTGATTCCCCGGAACACGCTTAAAAAAGTGATTTTAGTTTACGCGCTGGCAGTGGTCTTTGTGAATTTTGCCCTCCCGATCAACCAGTTATTTATCGATGGTACAGGCCTTCTCCAGAAGACGTTTATCTCGGATGTTGATATTACCAAGATTGCCAGGACTCCGAATTATAACGACCGTTCAGCTGTTGGCTACGAAAACCAGGCTAATTTTCTGAAGACCACGGACCAAAAAAACCTGAGCCTGACCGTTTCAAATGAAGAATCTGATAGCACTGTCTCTACTCCTGTAGGCCGGATCGGACAAGGACTTAGCAGTCTGAAAGAACCAAATTATATCGGCACTATTATGATCCCGATTGCCGACGACAAGGGAAATGTTGTAAAGGTGGAGGAACAGACCGTCCAGCTGAGATCTACCGCTGACCAGGTCCTGAGCCTTGATGCAGGACAGAAAATCGCTCTTTCGGATGAAACCGGATTTGATCCGAACAAGGAACATTCTGTATTTGCTTTCCTGATGTTCCTGTTTACCGGGCTGGCGTACTTTGGCATGGCGCTTCTTTTTATCATCCGGATTGTGATCCTCTGGGCGCTCATGATCGTCTCCCCGATCCTGTTCCTTCTTGCGGTTTTCCGGGCTACCCGCGGATATTTTGTCAGCTGGCTTGGGATTTACGCGAGATGGCTTTTTATCGGCCCTTTACTCGCCCTCGGTATCAGCATCGTGGTGAATATCTGGGAAGCGGTCGGACTGCCGATCCGCAGCACCTATGTCAGTACAGGGCAATTCGGACTGCTTTCGAATATTGGTTTTTATCTGCCAGGCACGGACACCGTCAACACCCTCAGCACGACCCCTCAGATGATGGAATACTTTTTATTCCTGATCATGCTCTATTTGCCGCTGTTTTTTGCCTTCATGCTCACCCGGCAAAAATTCTGGGCTGCCGCGGCCAGCACAGTGGTCGAAAAAGTCCAGTCGGCAAGACGTGAAAGCGCATCAGCCGCTTTGGGAACCGAGAGCGCTAAAACTGAAAAAACGGTTTTATCCGAAGCAAAATCGTTAGCGGGAGGGGTAAAAGGATTTCTCGGGTCTAAGCTTACCCAGCTGACTTCAGCTGCTGCCCTGCCAAAAAGCCTTCAGGACGAACAGCCTGCCTCCGCTTCCCGACAGGTGGAGACCGCCAGCAGTTTCCTCCCCCAGCAGCTGGCCCTTGCCCCGATGAAAGAACTGCTGGATCTGACCGCCGGTGATTCAAAAAATTCCAGAAATGCCCACGAAAAATCGATTGAGATTTTAGCGAATCCGGGCTCTGTTTCAGGTCCGGGCACTCTAAAGCAAGTGATGGCTGTCCGCCAGGAAATTGAAGAGCGGGCTGAGAAAGGTGACGGCGAAGCTCTCCATGTTATGAGCGAAATCCACGAGCATGAAACCAGCGTAACCCCTCCCTCTTCCTTTCAGGTAAAACCAGATGGGAAGCCGATAAAGGTCGATGTGTCCTTAAAGGAAAAGGCAAATACTCCGCCTCCGCCGGCAGACCTTAAAACAAAAAAGGAAATAGACGACACCAAAAACCCCGGTAAAGATAAGCAAAGCCGAAAAACCCAAAAACCAAAAAAACAGAAATGAAATTCTTAAACAAAATAAACGGTATTCTTTTGATTTCAGGGCTCATTGTCCCTGTGACAGCGCTTGCCCAGGAGACTGGTTCAGCCGTCAGCCAGACCCAAACGGTTCTGGGTGAGGTTTCCACGTTCGGGGAATTCATTTCACTCATCTGGAGTTATGGCTCTCAGGTTATTATCGCCCTGGCGGTTTTCTTCATTATTCTCGGTGCGTTCTTTTACGTCGCCTCTGCCGGCGATGAAGAGCGGATTTCTCAGGGGAAGCAGATGATTTTCGGTTCTTTGATCGGGATGGTGATTGTGATTTTATCCGGTGTGCTTATCCGAACCCTGCATCAGCCTGCCGAGGGAACGTCCGGAGTTATTACCGACATTCCTCAGGTGATTAACAATGCTTCAAATATACTGGTCGGCCTTATTGGAGCCTTTACGGTTTTTATGATCGTTTACGCAGGCTTCATGTTTGTAACCGCCCATGGAGATACGGAAAAAACCACAAAAGCCCGTTCCGCCCTTAAGTATGCTGTTTTCGGACTTATTATAGGCGTTTTTGCCTTTGCTATTGTCAATACCGCGTTAAATTATTTTTTATAAATGAAAAACTCTTCTTCTATCTGGGCCATTGATCAAGCTCATGCGCAGCAACTGATTAACTGCCCGGACGGCACAAAAGCTGACCCTTCCATCGGCTGTGTTAACACTCCCGGGGCCCTGGCCCAACCGAATACCAGCTTAACTGAGCTGTTTCTGAATGGGTCTAATCATTTTATGACGGTTGTCATCGCTGTAACAGTGATCATGCTGATGGTCTCCGCGATCCAGTACGCGCTGGCGGCCGGTGATGGTGAGAAGATACAGAAATCGAAACGGAATATGTTCTGGAGCGTGCTAGGCCTTGTGATTGCGATCCTTGCTAAATTCATCGTTCTATTCGTATTAAATAATTTGGTGTAATTATTATCGATTACCAAGTGCAGACCTGATATTAATGTTACACCCTAATGTTACACTTTTTCTGTAACATTCATTATTGTTTTCGGGGTGAAATGTAACATTTTAATTATTAATTATTAAATAATAATTATTTTTGCTGTCTATCCGTTTTTGAATTTATATCTTGTGCTCAAAATTCATTATTGTATACTTTTTTTGAACAAGGAAATCAACCCATTATGAAGTCAACTGCCACCAGATTCATCACCGGAGTTCTTACCACATTGATGCTGGGGTTTTTCCTGGCTCCGGCTGCTTTTGCAGTTGAATGTGATGAGGATGGGGACGGTTTTATTGTTATCCCGACTCAGGTAATGCGGAACATCGCCCCTGATCTTCCTTATATAGATAACGGAGACTACTCAGCCGCTCAATGGGATGATTACTATAATACCTTCAAAGAAGCTGAACTGACTGAAGAGGAAGCATGTGACGGTCTGAATTTTAAGAAGGGGGCTGAGCCAAAACGCTGTGATTCTCCAGTGGTAGGGAATAACAGTAATGTGTATGATCCTGCTAAACAAACCTCTCCTTTGCAGGGCAGTCAGGTCCACCCGGGCGCCCTGGACGTTGCTGATAACGGAATTGATGAAGACTGTAATGGAAAGGACGCTACCCTGCTCGCAGACAGCGGAACCGGGCAAAAAGATTTAGGCGGCCTGGTCGATAAGGTTGTAGGCCTTCTCAGTAAGGTAGTGGTCGTTGTTTCAATTTTGATTATGATCTGGGGCGGTGTGCTTTATGCCACTGCTGCCGGAGATGAAGCGAAAACCTCAAAAGCCCGAAAGGCTATTGTAGGTGCGGTGATCGGGTTAATCGTCGGCTTGTTGGCTCCGACGATTGTGAACTGGATAGCAGCCAACCTTGTGTAATCCAAACAAAAATAAAAATAAACCGAAAAGGGCCTGTCGCGCGTTTAGAAGAAATGGCGGGCCTTTTTCATTTGGCATTTTTGGGTTTCCAAAATGTAAAAACCCAAAAATGTAGAGACGCGATTAATCGCGTCTCTACCGCGTGTAACGCGGCCAATGAAAAAGGCCTATTTCTTTAATTCCGCTTCCAGTTCATCAATCTGATCCCTCAGTTCGGCGGCTACTTCGAATTCCAGGTTCTGGGCGGCGATCTCCATTTTATTGGTCATTTCGGCGATCAGGCGGGGCAGTTCTTCTTTTGGTACTTCAGAGCCCTTATATTTCTTCTTCGGTTTGTGGGAGGTGCTTTGGATGTCGTGGATCTTTTTGACGATGGTCTGAGGGGTGATGCCGTGTTCTTCGTTGTATTTGAGCTGAATCGCCCGGCGACGATTGGTTTCATCAATAGCCGCCTTCATGGCAGCGGTGATCTTATCGGCATACATGATCACTTTTCCGTTCACATTCCGGGCGGTACGGCCGATGGTCTGGATCAAAGCGTCCCGGGAGCGTAAAAAGCCCTCCTTGTCGGCATCAAGGATGGTAACCAGAGACACTTCCGGCAGATCGAGTCCTTCGCGGAGCAGGTTGATCCCCACGATGATGTCGATTTCACCCAGCCTTAAATCCCGGAGAATTTCTATGCGTTCCATCGTATCCACATCGGAATGCAGGTATTTCACTTTCATATCTGCCTCCAGCAGGAAGTCAGTGAGTTTTTCGGCTGATCTTTTAGTCAGGGTTGTGATCAAAACTCTTTCTTTCCGCTCAATGACCTGGCGGACCTCTTCCATCAAATCGTCGATCTGATGCTCTGTCGGGCGCACTTCAACCGGCGGGTCTACAAGCCCTGTAGGACGGATGATCTGCTCCACAATGGCCTTTTTGGGCGTCATTTTATATTCGTATTTTCCCGGAGTCGCGGACACGTAAATGGCCTGATTGATATGCTTTTCAAACTCATCAAATTTGAGGGGGCGGTTGTCATGCGCGCTCGGAAGCCTGAAGCCATGTTCGATCAAATTGGTTTTACGGGAATAGTTCCCGTTGTGCATCCCTCCGATCTGAGGAATGGTGATATGGGACTCATCGATCATAAACAGAGAATCGTCAGGAAAGTAATCGAGGAGGGTGGCCGGCTGTTCGCCGGGTTCGCGGTTATTGAGGTAGCGGACGTAGTTTTCGATTCCTGAACAGTATCCTGTTTCCAGCATCATTTCGATGTCGTATTCCGTGCGGGTTTTCAGACGTTCCGCTTCTACAATTTTCCCGATTTTCTGGAACTGTTCCACTCTGACTTTCAGGTCTTCCCGGATCTGGTCGACGGCCCGTTCGATGGCTTCTTTGGTGGTCACATTGTGTTTGGCGGGGAAGATTTTGATTTCTTTCAGGTCACTGATCAGCTCCCCTGTGAAGGAGTCGGCTTCCTGGATCGCATCGATTTCATCGCCAAAAAACTCTAACCGGATCAGATTATCGGAACTGGGCGGGATGATTTCGACCACATCGCCCAGCACATGGAACATGCCCGGCTTAAAGTCGTTATGAGACCTTGTGTACTGAAGGTCGGTGAGTTTACGGAGCAGTTTATCGCGCTTCACAAACTCCCCCACTTTGAGTTCCACCGCCAGATCCTCATACATGCTCACATCCCCCAAGCCGTAGATGGCCGAAACGGAAGCTACAATCAGCACATCTTTCCGCGTGAGGAGGTTGTGGGTGGCCGCGTGACGGTATTTGTCGATTTCCTCGTTGATCGACGCGTCTTTTTCGATGTAGGTATCGGTTTTGGCGATGTACGCTTCCGGCTGATAATAATCGTAGTAACTGACGAAGTAAGAGACGGCGTTATTGGGGAAGAATTCTTTAAATTCCGCGCACAGCTGAGCGGCGAGGGTTTTATTGTGTGAAAGCACCAGTGTGGGCCGCTGGATTTCGCTGATTACATTGGCGAGAGTAAACGTTTTTCCTGAACCCGTGACGCCGAGCAAAGTCTGATGTTTTTCACCCTTGCTGAGACCTTTGAGG
>CAZSOH010000016.1:0-9803 GCA_964608535.1 uncultured Candidatus Peribacteria bacterium | reverse complement strand
GGTAAACATCCGGGGGATGAAGCGCTTATTGATGATATTCTGGATGAAATGGAACGGGTACAGCTTTTAAACGACAGGCGCTATGCCGAACAGCTGGTTCATCATCTGACCATGAGGCCGGTGGGTCGCCTCAAGCTGACCAACGAGGCCAGAAAACGGGGGCTTGACCTCGATATGTTCCAGGAACTGCTGGTGAATATTGAGTATGACGAAGAAGCAATGGCCAAACAGGCCTACGAGGAAAAATCCAAGTCGATCACTGAATCTGACCCCCGCAAACGCAAACAGAAACTGATGAATTTTCTGCGTAACCGTGGGTTTACGGATGCGGTGATATGGTCTACTATCCGTAAGTGAACAAGCGCTTGTTCACTTACGGATGAATAAAAAATATCTTGTTTTTCCATCAAAACCTGATATAATCATTATGCAATACGGATTCTAACTATCATTTTCAGGTTAGGATTCGTTTTTTTCTAATTCAAATTATTATGATGAATCAGCAATTCGTAGCCGCTGTGAACCAAATCTGCGCGGAAAAGAATATCTCCTTTGAGCGGGTGATGGAGGCCGTCAAAGCCGCCCTGGCCACCGCTTACCGGAAAGATTTCGGGAACAAAGAGCAGGAAGTTGAAATTCTCCTCAACGAGGGGGGAAATTTCGCGACCGTCCTCCTGATTAAGGAGGTGGTGGAAGAAGTAGAGAACTCCAACATCGAGATCTCTTTGACGGAAGCCAAAAAGATGAAAAAGGATGTTCAGATTGGTGATGAAATCCGGGTGGATGTCACCCCGCTTGAATATGGGCGTATCGCAGCCCAGGCAGCGAAACAGGTGATTTTACAGCGCATTCAGGAGGCTGAACGGGAATCGCTGTATGAAATGTTTAAAAACCGGGAAAATGAACTCCTTTCCGCCCAGATTATGCGTGTGGAAGGCGATAATGTGTATATCAATATCGAAAACCACACCGTTCCTCTGGCAGCCAAGGAGCAGATTCCAGGCGAAAAGTACTACAACGGTAAGCGTCTGAAAGTTTATCTGGATAAAGTAGTGCACACCAGCCGCGGCCCTGAGCTTTCCATCTCCCGCCGACACCCTAATCTGGTGGTACGGCTTCTCGAGATGGAAATCCCTGAGATCATCGAGGGTGAAGTGGAAGTGAAATCGATTGCTCGCGACGCGGGTATCCGTAGTAAAGTGGCCGTTTGGTCCGAGAATGAAAAAATTGATCCGATCGGCGCCTGCATCGGCCAAAAGGGGGTGCGAATCCAGAGCGTGATGGAAGAACTGAACGGCGAACGGGTGGATATTATTGAGTGGTCAGAAGATCCCCGTGAATTCATCGCCACCGCCCTTCAGCCTGCCAAGATCGCGGAAGTGATCATCGTTAATGCCGGAGAAGACCCACGAGTGCGCAAGAGGGCTGCCGTATTTGTAGAAGAAGAGGAGCGTCCGATGGCGATCGGTAAAAAAGGTCAGAATGTCCGTCTGGCTTCAGACCTGACGAGCTATGAACTGGACCTCTACAATCTCGACCAGCTTCCAGCCTTTAAAGAAAAGCTTAAAGAACTTGCTAAAACAGACCGCCGCATGGAGGATGAAGAACTGGAAGGCGGAGAAGCGATGGAAGCCGTTGAAGCGGCCGAAGCTGAAATCAAGGCTGAATCCGGCGGAGAAGTCGGCCACTTCGGCAATCTGACTAAAGCGATTGTCAACAAGCTGGAAAAAGCCGGCTATTCATCCCTTGAAGGCCTCGGCGGAATGGACCTTAAGGCGCTGGAAGGGATTGAGGGGATTGGGAAAGCAAGCGCGGAGAAAATTCTTGCAGAACTATCTTAAAATCCATTATGTCATTCTGAACTCGATTCAGAATCCTATGTCATATCATTTAACATAGGATCCCGGATCAGGTCCGGGATGACGTTTGAAAAAACCCATAAAGCATATGAAAATTATCCTAAAAAAAACTAAGCTCCAAAAATACCACTGGTTTTACATCGGGTTTTTTGTGCTTTTCGCCCTGTTTGAGTACCTTTTTCTTTATCGCCTGACGGGACTACAGCTTTTTCAGACGAATATTCACTTTTTCTCTAATGTAATCGGAAGTTTTTCAAAGCGATTCATTGCTGACGCTGCTCCCCTCGCCCTTTTTCTGTATCTAGCCTTCTACACCAAAAAGAAGGGATTGAAAAAGATCTATTTGGGGCTTTTTGCGGCTATTTTTACCCTCAACGTCCTGACCGTTTCCTACTACTATATCTACCGTTCTAACTGGCTCCCCGGGCAGTTGTCTTTTGACCCTCTTACTATCCTGACTGTTATTCTAACCCTTGGAATTGGCTTAGGTTTTGGCTATTTCGCTTCAAAAACAGCGCAGGCAGAAGCTGTCTGGCCCGTGAAACGGAATATGTTTATTGCCGGCCTGATCCTTTTATCACTTCTGAGCCCCTTCATCCCTATCCGCTACAGCGCCCACAGGACTCTGTTAACAACCCAGGAGGATGTTGAAAAATTCTTCAGAGTTGTACACCTTGAAAAATCATCCCTGACCCACCTGACCCAGGTTTTAACCGGCACCTCAAAGCCTATTGTTGTTCCGGATGTATCGGTATTCGGGAATTTTAAGGAAGAGGTTGAGCTGAAGTAATGACTTCTATTTCGCCCTGAACCAACCCCATTTGTCATTCCCGCGCAGGCGGGAATCTGTAATGGATTATTTATGTTATACTGAAAAGCTGAATCATCAGTAAAAAGATGAAAGACTATTTTGCCATCGGCTCTGAGCTCAGGCTCGAAGAGTATACATAATGACGGACGACCTCAGCAAGGACTGGTTTGACGATGAAGTAGCTCAAAAACAATAGGCTATAGATTCCCGCCTGGGCGGGAATGACAAATGGGTGAGGCGGTTCAGGATGACAATTATAAGCACTAAAAAACCCCTCCTGCGGAATGCTGTGAAGGGGTTTTTTGATATCGAACTTAAGCTGACTCAACTATGGAATCACAACATAAACAGAGTCTGTTTCTGTAGCGGGCGCTGAAGTCAGGTCATTAATTTTTGGTATATAGGCTGAAGCATCATCAGTTGCAGCAAAAATAGGACTAGGAAGCGTTGCATCACTTAAATCAAAGTTGGCCATCTGCCATGTTTCCAGGTCGGAAGCCAGCACATAAGACTGTTGTAATGAACCACCTTTTGTAAGTGGGGCGTAATAATATGAACCGACGCACCCGAGACTATTTGTCTGTTTACCTACATTCTGTGGGACACGATTCCCTTTCATGTAAGTCTTTAAAGCGTAATAAGTATCACCAGCTGCATTACATC
The DNA here is from genome assembly GCA_964608535.1 of uncultured Candidatus Peribacteria bacterium. Taxonomy (GTDB): domain Bacteria; phylum Patescibacteriota; class Gracilibacteria; order UM-FILTER-43-11; family UM-FILTER-43-11; genus JAJDCE01. The sequence continues at coordinate 6,470 of CAZSOH010000016.1, read as the reverse complement.
CTGTGGCAAGACAATTGTCGTTAATACCTGCAGTGGCGCATACCGCAGCAGGGTATTCACCTGTGTCACTGGAATAAACTTCCAGTGCCTGGGAAATATTATTAAGATCCGCAATACGTGCGGTATCACGTGCACGAGACTGTGCACCAGTAAGTCGAGGTAGAATCGTACCCATCAAAATACCGAGGATCACAATAACGATCATCAGCTCGATCAGGGTAAAACCGCGACGAAAAGCGTTTTGCTTGTTCATTTTGATTTTTGTTTTAAGTTATAAACTAAGACAAGTATAGCATGGGTAAAATTTGTGTGCAAGATTTTTTAGAGGAGCTTAAGAGGAAAAAACTCAAGTCTGAAAAAATATTATAGCACAATATTAACCTCCAAATGCAAGATCAGATGACTGTAAGATCGGGAGCATCACGGCGATTACCAGAAAGCCGACGGTTCCACCCAAAACCACAATGATGATCGGTTCCATCAAACGGGATAAGTTCTTGACCATATCATCCAGTTCTTCTTCGTAGAAGTCGGCCAGTTTGCCGGTGATCTGATCTACCTGGGCGGTTTGTTCGGCTACGTTGATCATTCCCACTACCATCGAAGGAAAGTGTTTCACATCGTCTTTCATGTTTTCCCCCATGGTTATACCTCGTTTTACATCTTCCGCGATGAGCCTTATACGCTTCTCGTAAACCGGATTCCCCACACTCCCTGCCGTAATTGAAAGCGCTTTAAGAATAGAAACACCGCTGCTGGTCAACGTGCTTATACTCCGGCAGAAGCGGGCAAGCGCGGTTTTTTTGATCAGTATACCGAAAACCGGGAGTCTCATGGTGATTTCAGTCCATATCATTCTTCCTGATTTTGTTTTTTTCCACCATAAAAATAAGGCGATCGTAACTCCTATCACGACCAAAATCCATACCCCGTTGGGGATCGGCCCTGTTTTTCCGACCATAAAGTCACTGGCATTGATCAGCATCTGGGTCATCGCCGGAAGTTCGCTGCCTAAACTGTCAAACACATCTTTAATTTTTGGCATGACAATGGTCATCACGGCATAAATAGCGACCGCCAGGATAATCAGGATGGTGATCGGGTAAATCATGGCCCCTTTGATTTTTTTAGATAGCTGGGAGGATTTTTCTGTCTCCACTGCAATCTGAAGAAGGGTCTGATTGAGCCGTCCGGTTGCCTCACCGGATTCCACCATACCGATCTGAGATTCACTGAAAAACTGGCTGTATTCTCCTAACGCTTCCGAGAAACTTGATCCGCTCTCAATCCGGAACGCGACATCCCCTATTACCTGCTTAAAATGCATATTTTCTGTCTGTTCTTCCAGAATCCGAAGCCCTTTGGTCAGCGAAATTCCCGCGTTGATCATCGTCGCCATCAGCCGGAAGAAACTCACCTTGTCGTCGTCTTTGATCGGGGTGAATTTTCCCAGGTACTGATTAAGGTTATCCATCAGGCCTGCCGGCTTATTAGATTTCCGGGCAGGCTCCTGAACTCTCTGTTTTTTAATCTCCGCCTGAGGAGCGGCAGCGCCGATATGTAATTTAGCTGGACTCATATTTTATGTCTTAAGTCTTAAGTCTTAAGTCCTAAGCCAGGCTTAAGACATAAAACTTACCGCTTAAGACGGTTATTGGACGACACGGTAGACCTCTTCAATAGGGATATCTCCCTGAAGGGCTTTGATGTAACCGTCCTGTTTTAAAGTGATCATCCCGTTTTTCTGGGCCATTTCCATCAATTCGGTATCAGGAGCGTTTTTGAGGACCAGCGATCCGATATCACGATCCATCTCCATGATTTCAAAAATACCCATTCTCCCTTTATTCCCTGTATCGCCGCATTTCTCACATCCTTTTCCTCTGGCCAACTGGATATTTTCCAAAAGCTTTTTATCCAGATGTTTTTCATCAACCCCTTCCAGCTCTCTCTTAATTTCTTCAATCAGTTTTGGCTCAGGTGCATAGAACTCTTTACAGTCTGCGCATACCCGTCTCACCAGACGCTGGGCGATGATACCACGAATGGCTGAAGCAATCAGGAAGCCTTTTACTCCCATATCAGTAATACGCGTCAAGGTACCCACCGCGCTGTTCGTGTGGATAGTGGAAAGCACCAGATGACCCGTGAGCGCCGCCCGAATCGCGATCTCAATTGTTTCCTGATCACGGATTTCCCCCACCATTATAATGTCAGGGTCCTGACGCAGCGCGGTACGAAGACCTGAAGCAAAATCATAATCAATATCCGGCTTCATCTGACTCTGGCTGAGTCCATCCATCTGATACTCTACCGGATCTTCAAAGGTCATAATGTTTACCCCGATGGTATTGAGACGGTTGAGCGTTGAATAAAGCGTGTTGGTTTTACCCGAACCGGTTGGTCCGGTCACCAGAATCACCCCGTTGGGCATCGCGGTGAAGCGTTCCATTTTTTTCATATTTTCCCCCTGTATTCCTAAGTCAGGCAGATCCGGAATCCTTTTTGATTTATCCTGGATACGGCTTACAATCTTTTCTCCGTTAACGGTCGGTAAGGTTGAAACACGAAGATCGAGATTTTTCCCGTCTTCAGTGGTGATCTGCATACGTCCGTCCTGCGGCACCCGCTGTTCATCAATTTTAAGTCCCGACATGATCTTAACGCGGGAAACGATGGCCGGATGAATATTGGAAGGGTATTCGATAATCAGCCTCAATACCCCATCCACCCTGAACCGCGTACGGACCAGCTTTTCCATCGGCTCAATATGAATATCCGACACCCCCATTTTGGTCGCGTAAGTGATCATATGGAGTACGATCTGTGGAATGTTACCCGCGATGATCGAATTCTGAAGCGCTTCTTTAATCTGGGTTGCTGAAAGCTCCTCACTTTCTCCGTTATCCTGCGCCGGACTTTCTTCCTTTTTTTTATCAGTGGCAGGAATTGCTTTAGGGGGAGGGGGAGGTTCAGGCTTTGTTTCCTTCTGCGGCGCAGCTACAGCAACAGGCTGGGCAGCAGCAGACTGCGGCGTTTCCTGGGCGCCGTTCTGGTTGACTAAAGGTACCGGTGGTTGTTCCATCTGGACATCAGCCATTGAGTCGTTTATTTGGAATAAGCGTTAAGTTGTACATCAAAATCCACCCCCTGATCTTTACCGGTTTTATCCGGTCCTCTATAACGAAGCGTAATGTTTGAAATTTCCATCAGCCGTATATGATCCAGGCTATCGGGGTCAATATCTCCCGAAAAATCAACAAAGGCCAAAAAGCGGTCAAAGTTTTTCTGGCTGGCATGAATGGAGGTCTGGAATGGCAGAACCGTATAACCCTCTTGTTTTACAGGCTCCTGGAAATTAATGGAAGTGAATTCAAAATCACCAAAAGTGTTTGAGAGATAAGTTGCGTAATCCTCCATCAGCCTCACTACTTCCAGCTTCTCGGGCGTGTCCGGAAAAACAGCGTCAATGACACCCTGCTCAATTTTGTTCTCTTCATCATAAGCTGCCTTATGACCATCTCTTTCCTTTTTCAGATCATCAATTTTGATTTCCAAGTCACTAACCTGCTCCTGATAGCCCCGCAGCTCACTGCCAAACGCGAGATAACTTGTTACCTGAGGATATAAGAAGATAATGGAATAAGGGATCAGAATGAGGATCGCGATCGCAAGGAAGATACTTCCCTTTTTCATATTCTGCTTCTTAATCGCCTCCTGCCCGCGCTTCTGCTTTTCAAACGTCATCGCGAAAATACTTTGTTTTCCGCCCGGATCGTTTTGAGTCTGCGGCACAGCCGGCGCCGAAGTGGCAGGATTAGTGTTTTGAGGATTTGCTGCTTTCATAATATTGGTTTTTGTATTATTAGCGGATTATTTTTTAGGCTTTTTCTTGGTGGCCAAAGAAAGAGAGAAATTTGATGTAAACCGGCCAGTTGTCTTATTGAAGGTCTTGGCATAACTATTAAAGCCCTGCATGTTGTAAAAATAAGGCAGAGTTTCATCTTCGGGATCATTTTTGTCTTTTGGATAATACATAAAGGCTTCTTCCAGTTCGGCCAGCTTGGTTAAGTTTCGTCCCTGTGGATCACTCAAGGTTCCGCTTACCGTCAGCTGTCCGCTGTTTACATCGTAAGAATAATTGTTGTACTGAACATACTGAGCCAACGCGTTCTTTTCGTACACCGACTCAGTGACCTCATTCAGTTTTTTGATGAGATCAGGCCAGTTGAGGCGGTTTTCGATAATTTTTTCAATCACTTTTTTGTTCTCGTTTTCATACCCTTCACTATAGCGTTTGATCTCTTTTTTTATGGCTTTCTCTTCTTCTTTTTTACCTTCCACTTCTTCCGCGGCCAGCTTCAGCTGAAGGGCATTATTTTCCCTTCCGCCAAACATCGCCATTACCCTGTTTTGTTTATCAATATTGGTGACGTAAAAGAATCCGGCGCTGATCACTATAAACGCGATGGCGAATTTCATGAATGTGCTGGACATTTTCACAAAACCCGAACCGGGAACCTCTTCCTTCTTTTTTGCTTCACGTTTTACTGTTTTTTCTTTTTTTGCTTCTTCGGTCTGAGCAACGATGGTTTCAATAATGGATTCATTTGGCTGCTTTCCTTTATCTTCAGACTTAAAAAGTTTTGTAAAAATATTTCCTTTTGGCGCTTCTCCAACTGGTGATTTAACGGGTTTAGGCGCCGGTTTTTCAGCGGCGGGTTTCAGTGGGGTAAGCGGTACTGACATCACTGATTCAGTAGCGGGTTCAGCCGGAGCAGCCGGTTTGACGGCAGGGGCGACAGGTGCCTGCTGAACTGCTGGAGCCGGATTGACGGCAGGAATCTTAGCAGCTTCAGCCTTTACTGGCGCTTCTTTCGCGGGTGCAGGTGTAACAGAAGGAACCGCGGGCGCAGGAGGCGCCGGGTTTTTATCCTGACTACTTTCTGGTTCTTTTTTGCTGAACATTGATGAAAAAACACTCTTTTTTTCCGAATCGTTCTCCGGAGTATGTTTTTCTCCTGGTCTGGCTGGCGCTTCAGTCTTTACCGGCTCACTTTCCTGAGAGGCTTTTTCGATCTTTTTCAGCATTTTCTGACCGAATTTGTTCTCTTTTTCAACTTCGAAAAGGGCTGTGATTTTATCTTTAGCCTTTTGCCATTCCTCGTTCTTCATCAGCTCTTTGATTTCTTTGGAAAGCCCCTTAATTTTTTCTTTATTTGCCTTCTCTTCTAAGGCAATTTTTTCTTTTTCGAGCTTTTCCTCAGCCTTAAGGGCAGCCTTGTTTTCAGGGTCAATCTTTTTGAGATCTTCAATCGCGGATCTGATGGCTGGCACCAGATTATCCTTCTGAGCCTCTTTGAGTCCCGCCTCCAGCGCGCTGATTTTCTCTTTGTTGTCTTCAGCAGGCTTAGGTTCAGTGGCTCCCGTGACGGCCGGGCTTTTTTCAGGGGCTGCAACTGGCTTACTGATTCCACTCACGGTTGCCATACCCGTATGAGCGGGCATTGCCGCTTCCGGCTTTTTTTCTTCTGCCTTCACCTCTTCTGTTTTTTCTTTCTTCCCGAATAGTCTGGAGAAAAATCCCTCTTTCTTCGGGGCGGCTTCCAGAGCTTCATTCTTTGCTGCATGGCTGATTGCGTCCTCTTTTCCTTTCTCCTGAGGCGGCGCAACAGTGATGAGATTTTTAACGTCTACATTTTTTTCTTTGGCAACTTTTGACAGAATCTTGGTCGCGACTCCGTTTCCCCATTCCACCTCCAGAATCTCATTGGCTTTTTTGGCGGCGTCATCGAGTTTTCCCAAGTTCAGCAGTCCTTTCGCTGTCTCAGTCAGGACTTTGACTTTTTCTTTATTCAACTGGGCGTCCATGGCAGCTTTTGCCTTATCAATCCGGTCTTCGATTTTCTTCACCTTTTTGTTTTCGGGGTCAATCTTTTTAATTTCGCCGGCGATTTTGGCAAGATCCATCAACTGCCCTGCTCTGAAAGCAGCTTTCATCTGTTTCACGAGATCTTTGACTTTTTTAGCATTTTCCTTTTTCAGCTTAGCCGCCTTCACTGCCTCAGCCTTTTCAAGCAGTCTTGTTGCCAGCCGGTTTTCCGGATCAAGCTTCCTTAAGGCTTCTGCCTGCTTTTTGAGTTCGTCGAATTTGCCTTCTTTGTAGGCCGTTTTGAGTCCGGCTTCAAGTACCTTAATCTCTTTAGGGTCAGCCTTAGTAGCAGGAGTTATATTTTCGGATTTTGTATCGTCAGCCATGATTGTTTGTTTTGGTTGGATAAGAAAGTTATCATAATATTCTATCAAATTTAGGGGAAAAAGTCAATTCTATAAAGTCAGTTTTTAGTTTTGAGTTCGAGGGTTGGAAAAGCCAGGAGCTTGTGATAAATTTAAAAAGTCATTTAACCCTGAAGACTCGACGATGGAACTGCCCGCTGAAGCCAAACAACTCGCTAGCGCTATCGACAAAG
>CAZSOH010000015.1:0-9864 GCA_964608535.1 uncultured Candidatus Peribacteria bacterium | reverse complement strand
AACAACGCCCCAAAGGGATTCAGGAAGTAACCCGGCCTTTACAGAAATCGCGACTCCAATAACGGTAAGCAGGTAAACCCAGGGGAAATGGTCAATAAGAGCATCGACTTTACCTTCCTTTTTAAACTTCCAGATAAAGTTCATATAAACTCCCACCAGAACCTGAACAAAACCAAGCACCAGAGAAAGGACTAAAACATTGAGCGGATCTTTAATGGCATTAATCTTCTGGCCGATAAAGACAAGGTCTCCATTCGCGTCCGCGTAAGTCATCCAGCCAGGGGCCTGTTCGGGGGTCAGACTCGCCCAGCCTCCGAAAAGCATTCCCATAATAAAAGTAAAGATGCCCGCGTACATCAAAAGTCTGAGCATTCCCTGAGATTCTTTCGGGATTTTTAGGAACTTAAGGACACCGAACATAACGGCAAACATCAGCAGGCCATAAAAAGCATCCGTTAACGCCAAACCATAAAAAACAATGAAGAAGATGGAAAGATAAGGAGTGGGGTCCAGTTCATTGGGTAAAGGCAGTCCATAGATACCGGTAACTGACTGAAAAGGCTTCATGATCCCCTTGTTAAGAAGAAGGACAGGAGCTTCTTCCCCCTCCTTTGGCTCAGCTTCTTCCAGTACAAACTGCTGAGTTACCTTCTCGAGGTCGCTTCGAAGTGTTCCGATAGAAGCCTTTGGCATCCAGCCCTCAATCACAACAGTGGATTCAGTGGCGGCAAAATGACGACGAGCCAGCTTCTGCTGCAGGCGCCAGTTATAATAGTCGTAGGCCATCCGAAGCTCCTTTAATTCTTTCGAAAAATCTTTAGCTACTTTTTCGAGCTGTCCCTGCCTCACATTAATCTGCTCAAGTCGATTCGTAAGACGCTTCAGCTCATCTTCCACACTGCCTTCGAAGCTTGGCATTTCCACCAGTTCAGCCTTATAAGAAGAAAGGGCCGCGTTCACTTCATTAAACACATCCTTCTGGGCAGCCACCTGAACATAAACCTTATCTTCAATCCGTTTTTCTTTTCCAACCGCGATCAGTTCAGATATCTTTGAAACCTCTTCTTTAAAAGAAGGCCAGTCCTTAAAAGGAACCGCGAGAAACAAAAGCACAGACGTTTCGGACTCATGGCCTCCGGAAAGGGAAAAACGCAAATGAGTCCAGGGCGTAAGCTTTTCCTGAAGGGCATGGATAGACTTAATTTCATTCTTCAGACCCACCATTTCTTCTTCCATCGTCCGGCAGCGTTCAACCATATCCTGAAACTGATAATTTTCAACTGTTTCCTTTAACTTTTTATAACCAACCTTAAGGGTATCTCCGTCCACCAGAGCCTGAAGCCCTTTCTTTTTAGCCTCGAATTTCGACAAAAACTGAACCGCAAAATCAAGTTCAGCCACCCGGAATTCAAGCTCATGGCTTTCCTTATCCAGTTCCATTTTTGAAAGACCCTCAGGGGATTCATCGACATCCGACACCTGAAGCGCGCCCTTCTCCTGCAAAAACGCCAAGACCGCCGGCTTGTCGCCTTGATGAACGAGTAAACTGACTTTTTGCATGGGCACTACGGCCATAAATCGGGAAGGCTAAATGATTAATTGACTATGAAGCAGAAGCTTCGAAAAGCTCCTGAAAGTGATCATAAACAAATTTTTTCGCTTTCGTGATCTGGACTTTACCGGTTTCAATTTCATCCCGCCGACGATTATCGGCATCCACCAAAATAGCTTTATATTCCTCCTTACCTTTCTCCTTTGCCTGCTGAAACCGGGTCTGTCCGGCTTCTTTAGCAGCCTGTTCCGTATCTAAAATAAGCTGTTCCGCGGCTTCATTGGCGGCAGCAATTCTCTGGTTATTATCCTTTTCAACCTTCTGGAGCATCTGGGCGGCTTCATCTTCTTTATTTCTGATCTGAACAATTAGATTATCGTGTTCACTCATAATCTCGTCTATGTTTATTAATAAAGCGGGGAGTATTTTAGTCAGGGTGTCAACAAAAGTCAATGGTATAAGGGATTGTCAGATTTTAATTTTATGACATTAAAATAAATGACTTTTTAGACTCACTTCAGACAATTGAGGTTCCATTATCAGATGATTTTTAAAAAATGTACACCTTAAAAAGAATAATTGTGTTCGAACAAAATATCAGACCCCTTTCCCCTCTGAAAAACCAAATTGTTCGCCCAAAATCACAACAATAATTAAAGACACTTTGACTAAAATGTATTTTAATATAATAATTACCCTCCTCAATTAACCTGTACATATTATGTCAAATGAAACAACCTCTGGGTCTCAACATGAATTACCCAGCGTTCAAATGGCGGAAAAGCTTCTTACAATACGCATCGAAAGAGAACGCCTGCAGGCTGAATTAAGCGAAAGATGCGAGGCCATAAGCAAAGGGCAAAAGATTTTAATGGAAACTCAGGAACCAGAAGAAGGAATTACAGATGGAAGTATCCAGCGGTTAATGGACGAACCTCCGGAAGAAAATGGTGAAGCAGTAGAGAATGACGAAATCGATCGTGAGATTATCCTGGCAATGGCAAGGCGGGATGTCCCAAGGATGAGAGAAAAACTGGATGATCTGGATAATCAGGAACAAAGACTTTTAGAAGGATTGTCCAGAAAAGCCCGAAAAGAAATAGAACGAATCGTAACCTCCCGATTAAAAACATTAAAATAAGTAATAATCACTAATATCCTCATATGACTAAAAAACCAGAACTTACCCTGCCTCAAATGCTAACATTGGCTGAAAGAAGGCTTAGGAATGGACAGGAGCCTGACGAAGCGGATCGCGCCGCCGTTGCCAAGGCCTTAAGGCTGGCCCAGGGAAATCAACCATCTGAAAGAGTACAGAAAGATGTCGAGGCAGCACAGGAATTGCTAGACATCCTGCGCGAAATCAAAACCGCCCGGCTGGCCGAAGGTTCAGAATTAGGAAACGTTATCCTGCTGAGCAGAGCCCGACTGGAAAGAGGACTGAAATTCAATGAAGAGCCGCCCAAAGTAACAGAATCAGAAAGACTGTGCGCCTTATTCTACGATAAACTGGATCGGTTGTCAGAAGCTGCCAGAGAACTATTGGAAGCCCATCTGGATCCCGCAACAGCCATCCAATTGATGACAGAAGGATAATAATTAAAGTTGCCCTCTTGCCCTCTCCCGAGTAAAATCCCGAGAGAGTTTTAAATTACTTATGATGAATTCAGAAAACAGCCCCGAAAAACCAGCACCCCGAAGCTTTATAGAAAGGTTGCTTTGCCGAATTGGTGATGAGCTAACCGGTCAGCTTTGGGAAAATTACAGGACCACCATCGAAATCAGGGATCATTTAAAAGGGGCTCCGGAAGTAGCCAGCGGAACCAGCCGGGAACAAAGAAATTCAAAAGAACGTCTGCTTAGACAAACAAAAAAAATTGAGCGTCTCAGAGAAAGATTCTTGTGGATTTTAAGCTACGCTGACACAGATGAAGCCGAAAGAACATCAAAAACACTCGGACTGAAAGCCAGTCAGCTCAGCGCAATTGGGCAGGACTATGAAGAGCTGATCCGCTCAGCCCTGGGCTAACCTCTCTTCGAAAGCTTAAGCCACTCCCCCACCTGTTCCGGAATGTCCTTCAGGCCAGCCTCCTCCAGGGTGATGTTTTCAGGAAGCGCGTTTAAAAAGAGTCGGCCGTATTCTTTGGTGATCACGCGGTTATCCAAAACCACCATCACCCCATAATCTTTTTTGCTGCGGATGAGCCGGCCGAAACCCTGCCGGAATTTGAGGATCGCGCGGGGAACAGAATATTCCATAAAACCATTGTGGAACATCTGACCCCGGGCCTTGCAGATCGGATCTGAAGGAACATCGAATGGCAGTTTATGAATGACCAGGGTGGTCAGGGCATCTCCTTTAATATCCACTCCCTCCCAGAAACTGGCCGTCCCGAACAGAACGGAATGTTCCGGGTCATTCATATAAGCTTTCATAATTTTGTTCCGGCCACCGCTGATGCGCTGAGCCAGAAGCTTAATACCCCCGGTCTGGAGCGTTTCCATCAGATCGAGATATAACGTTTCGATCATCCGGTAACTGGTAAACAGGGTCATCATACTGCCCCCCACCTTTTTGATAAGAGAAGAGAAAAACGGCGCCAGCTGCTGAACACTTTTCGGGGAAGTGATCGGCAAAGCGTCACTTGGCACCAATACGTAGGTTTGGGTTTCAAAATCAAATGGCGAATCGATAATAACCTCCTCAAATTTCTCATCCAGATCCAGCATAGTACGAAGGTAGGTGAAAGGGTGTTGTTCCGCGTCATTAAAATCTTTGCTCGCCAGCCGGACCCCCAGCGTGGCAGAGGTGAGCACGATAGATTTTTTCTGATTATACAAACGTTCTTTCAGCATTGCCCCCGGCCTGAAAGGGGCTAAATTGATATTCACCACTCCCTGCAGGTCCGAGCTCATCCAGCGGATATATTCCGACTCTACTTCATCCGCGAAAAAATGTTTCATGGCCGAAACCTGCTCCTGAAGGATTTCTGATTCCTGTAAGAGTTCCATGGCAATCTCATTCTGATCGGAAGCTTCGTTGCCATTCAGAAGTAAAGCATCCGCGAATTGTCTCAGTTCCTTCAGCCAGATCTGAACTTTTTTGAGCGTCTCTTCCGCCGATTCGCCCAGATTCATCCACTCCTCCATCCCCAGAATCACCTGGTCAACCAGCAGATTTTCAATATAAGTGCTCTCCTGCACGTTCCGGTTCACAAAATAAGCGATCACGGTAAACAGATTATCGACGGCATTCTGTAAATCGTCCATCTGCCCCAGTACCTCGTCCACCGAATCCAGCGCCAGCTGGCCCGCGAACAAAGTACCCTGATATTGCTTCACAAAAGCTTCCAGATGGGCGCGGATCACCTTGAGCGGAAGGTTGAAATTTTCCTGTTTCAGGTTCATCCCAAAGGCGCCCGTCGCCGCGTCCTCAAAATTATGCGCTTCATCGATCACCAGATACTGGTAGTCAGGAAGTAACCCGCCCTCACTTTCCATATCCGCACAAAGAAGTGCGTGATTCACCACAATCAGATCAGCCTCCTCAGCAATCTTCCGGGCTTTGTGGAGGTAACATTCCCCATAAGGCTTACATTTTTGGGGACTGCAGTATTTTTTGTCACTGCAAAGTTCAAATTCCCAAATCAGCTTATCAGATCGGGTCAGATGGATTTCACCGCTATCCCCGGTTCGGCTCGTTGCCTGCCACACCAGCACCTTGGTGAGCAGAATAATTTCATCCTGGGTAAAGCGGCTCCGGGATTTAAATTTAGCTAGCCGCCGGAGACACAGATAATGACTCCTTCCTTTTAATAAAGCGGCGCGAAAACCGGAATTCTGGGTCGCCTCCTGATAAATCTTCTGTAAGAGCGGAATATCTTTTTCGTAAAGCTGATCCTGCAGATTGATCGTATTGGTCGAAACCACTACCTTGGACTTATTCCTGATTGCCATCGCCACCGACGGGATCAGATAAGCCATCGACTTGCCGACCCCGGTCGGCGCTTCGCAGATCAGATGATACTGTTCTTCAAAAGCGCTCATCACCGCCTTCGCCATATCTTCCTGCTGAGGTCGGGGCTCATAATCCTCCCAGAATTTTTGCAGCACACCCCCTTCCGGCAAAATCTCCTCCACCGAAAGCTCCCTCCTCACCCCCTCACTCGATCGTTCCACCATTTGAACCCCTATTTGAGCCCCCATCTGAGCCCCCACTGAATTTAAATAAGAAAAAACATCTCCCCCATCCCAATCCGAACGGTCTACCAGAGACTGAATCTCCTTCAATGTCGTCGGAGGCAATTGTTCAATTCGCCTGCAGAGCTCTTTAAATAAATCGAGAGTCGCCTCAGTATCTCCCATCGCCCGATGCTTATTTACATGACGAATATCAAGATCATCCGACAGGGCCCCCAGGCTGTAACTCACCGCGTCGGGGATCAGGATTTGAGCCAAAGGAATAGTATCGATGTAACCGAGCACATTCATTTTGATACCCTTAGCCTGCAAAAAACCTGCATCAAATTTGATGTTATGAGCAATCAGATAAGCTCCGTCGAGCACAGCTTCAATTTCTTTAAAAACGTCCTTCTTTTCTTTACCTTTCTGCTTCAGATCCTCGTCATGGATACCAGTAATGATAGAAATAATCTTAGGGAGTTCATAATCCACCTTAATTAAATCATCGTAACGTTTCACCTCCTTGCCGTCTTCATAACGGATCATCGCCACTTCAATAATATCGTCACGCTTCGGATCAACGCCGCTGGTTTCGAGGTCGAGAACGACAAATGGTTTTTGAAACACTTTGAAAACTTAAAAACTTGAAAGCTAAATCACATCAAATCTTTACAACCCTATCCCCTATCACCCTAGTTTTCAAGTCATATTAAGGGAACTTAAGTATAGCAAAGAAGTCAGAAAAATCACATACAGACAGTTTTCAAGTCTTCAAAAGTCAAATAGATTTCAGATACGTCTTCAGAACTTTCGCACTCTTCTTAAGCTTGGACATCTCCTGCCTGGTCAAATCAAGTTTCCAGACTTTTTCAGCGCCCCTGCGCCCCAAAACAGCGGGGACTCCAACCGAAATACCCTTTATGCCGTAAGCCGCACCGGGCTCAGTTGAAACGGGAATAATGAATTTGCGGTCATGCAGCACCGCCTCGCATAACTCAGTGATCACCGAGCCGATCCCATAATAAGTAGCTCGCTTCCGCTGGATGATCTCATAGGCTGCCCGCATCGTCTTACTCTCAATCTCTTTCATCTGTTTGGCTGTCAGAAGTTTTTTTACAGGAACGCTGGAAACATTTGCGATACTCCAAGGCACAAACTCACTATCACCGTGCTCACCCATTACATAGCCGTGGACGTTATGGAGATTCACGCCTAATTTTTCGCTTACAATATAGCGAAGCCGGGAGGTATCAAGCGATGTGCCTGAGCCAAACACCTGCCCCTTGGGAAGTTTGATATGTTTCTGAGCGACAAAAGTAAGAATATCAACTGGATTTGAAACCACAATCACCACCGTATCCTCCCTCAGTTTTCCCATCATCTTAATAATCTTTTTCATGATCTTCGAATTTTTCTTCACCAAATCCAGACGGGTCTCGCCGGGCTTTTGGGCCACACCGGCGGTAATGACGATAATATCCACATTCCGGCAGTCCGAAAACTGACCTCCGGTCACATTTCCGGTCTCTGTACCGATCAACCCATGGGAAAGATCCATCACCTCACCCGCCTCCCGGGCCTCATCCACATCCACCATGATGATTTCAGCAGCCAGACCCTTCAGCATAGCGGCATAGGCAAAAGAAGATCCGACCATCCCCGTTCCCACAACAGCGATTCGGGTCTTTCGGACTTTCTGGTTTTTCTCTAATTTTTTCATTTTTATTTGGATTATATGCAAAAAAAGTTTACCACAGTTGTAACTCGCGCTCCAACCATAGTTGATATATAATAACCTGGAATAAAAAGGCCAATGAATCATCAACTGGTCCCACAATTGGCCCTTCAATCGGAATAACTATGGAACACTCCTACACCCCCTACGCCCAAAAGCACCACGAACGGAAGAAATTTAAATTTCCAAAAATCAAACTGCCCAAAAGCCTGAAACTTTGGGTTGGAATCATCGTCGCGGTGATTTTTGCGGTTTTTTTCATGTTTTACCTTTTATTGGGCCAGCTCAGGTTCTTCGCCAATCATTTTTTAGGTCTCACCTTTTTCAGTAAAAACTATCTGATCGTCATGCAGAATAATTATGAGCTTAGACCAGGAGGGGGATTTATTACCGGCTACGGCAACATGGATTTTGTCATGGGAATTCCGACTGAAATGAGTTTCAAAAATTCTTACGATATTGACACCGATACCTATATAACCCCCCCTTACCCGCATGAAGAACTGCTAAAGAACGAATGGTATCAGGGGTATTCCTTCAGAGACGCCAACTGGGATCCTGATTTTCCGGAAAGCGCAGCTACTTTAATCGATTTTTATCAGAAAAAGTTCCCTGAAAAAAAAGTGGACGGAATCGTCGTTGTAAACTTCAGCCTCATCGAATCCCTGATCGACAAATTGGGTGGCATCGATATAAATGGAAAACATCTGGACAAGAATAATCTCTTCAGCGAACTGGAATTTGAAGTGAACAATGTCGACCGCCACAATATTGACGCCCTTCAGAACCGGAAAAACATTCTGGGGGATTTAGCGGGCTCATTGATCGGAAAAGCCAAAAAACACCCCTTCAAAGCCAGAGACATTATTGCCGAAGGGCTGAACAACAAGGAAATTTTCCTTTGGCTCAGTAACAAAAGACTTGAAGAAAAATTAAAAGAAAAAGGGTGGGCCAATGACCTTTCGATTCCGGAGCGCAGTGATTTTCTGCACGTAAATCTGGCAAATTTAGGGAGCAAGAAAGCCGATCGGTATTTACAGACCGATGTGAATTATTATGCCAATATCCGGAAGGAAGTACCGGAAATAACCACCGAAGTCACCATCCGCTACCCTGGTTTTACCAACACATACAGCGATAACTACAAAGGCTATTTAAGGCTCTACATCCCTAAAAGCGCGAGCACCGGAAATCTGCCTGTCGACAGCATTGAAGAAACAGTCGGAAATTTTAAAGTCATCGGCATGAAGGTGATCCTGCCAGCAGGAAGTAAAACCAATTTGACCTTCAGCTACACCTTACCAAGAAACCTGTTTGAGCTGGATCAGTTTAAATTGCACCTGGCAAAACAATCCGGCTCCGAATTTAACTATTCGGTAACGGTTGAAGGGCCAGAGGGAAAACTGATGGAGAGTAACCGGATGGAAGCCCGGGAAAATCGCGCGCGCTTCCGTGGCAAATTAAAAAATGATCTCGATTTAAGTGTAAAGCTGCTGCCGGACAGCTTACCGCCCTACGCCATCGAACAGGAATTTATCAGTCTGGATCAGATCAATATCGTCTGGAATGAACCGGTCAGCGAAACCAACGCCCGCAATCTGGACGCCTATAATATTACCGACCTCAATCAATCAAACGCGGCCACCGATGTCGTTAAGATCAAATCAATTGATTTGGTTCAGCCCAACATTGTAAAACTGGAGCTGGAAGGAGTGACCGACCAAAACGAAGAGTTTTACCGGGTGGATATAAAAAACCTGACCGATCTGGCTGGAAACCAGATTATCCCAAATCCAAAAACTTTAACCGTCGTCCAGCGGATTAAACCAATTTCAGAAACGCCCGAAATCAAACTCGGCGAAATCCCGGATGTGGAAGCAGCTGATACCGAAGTACCAGCCCAATAACCCTTTACTTACAGAGACGATTTACGTAAAATTGCCTAGCTGGTCTTAAGCGCACTTGAGACTCGCACTCGCACTTGAGACTTTTGTGATATGGACCCATACAAGACGCTCGGCGTCGACAAGAATGCAACAGAGGTGGAAATTAAAAAAGCTTACCGGAAGCTTGCTTTAAAGTATCACCCGGACAAAGGCGGAACAAAAGAAGATGAAAAGAAATTTAAAGAAGTAACCGAAGCTTACGAAATACTGGGCGACAAGCAAAAACGCGCCCAATATGACCAGTTCGGTTCTGTTGGCGGAGCGGGAGGGACGGGCTTTGGGGGTTTCGACTTCAGTGGATTCCAGAATGTAAATGTCGATTTCAGTGGCGGATTCGGAGACATTTTTGACAGTTTCTTTGGGGGAGGCGCCCGAAAAGCCCAAAAAAACAGAGGGCCTCTTAGGGGAAATGATATTGAACTCGTGGTTCACCTCACGTTCGAAGAAGC
>CAZSOH010000014.1:0-10090 GCA_964608535.1 uncultured Candidatus Peribacteria bacterium | reverse complement strand
GAAATTCCCGTTCCGGTTATCGTACGCGTATTACGAAGGCGTAAAGTGTAAACCAACCCGCTCTGCCCGGGGTTCACAATTGTATCTGAAGGTGTTTTGGTCAGAGTTAAGGCCGGCAAACCTGTCGGCGTGGGTTCTGTATCACAGTCTTCAACATCAAACTCTTCAAAGGTGGTTGAGTCTACGCAGGCAGTGTTGAGCAGTACCGGTTCCGGCGCTTCGTAAGGCGGGTTCGGATCCACCGCGTTGTTCTGGACATTCACGTTGACGGTGATCACAGGCAATGAAGTGGCCTTGGGTAAATTATTTGGATTGATACATTCAATCAGCTGTCCAACACTGTCGCACGTCCAGTTGGTTCCGGACGCGGACACAAAAGTGAGCCCTGTTGGCAAGGTATCCCGTACGATGATCGGTCCGCTGGCGTCACTGAGGTTAGGATCCAGAGCAGAGGCAGCATTGGACACGGTTAAAGTGTAACTTCCCGCGTTCCCCGGAATGAACTCAGCTCCGCCATCTGATTTAATAATTTCGATATCCGTCCATTTTGGCACGCTTCCCAAATCGTAGATATCCTGGTCAGGATTAAACGCGGCCTGATTGGAGGTTGTGGCATTGTCCTGATCAACAGTGGTCAAATACCGGTTGGTAGGCAAGAAGGTCGACACATGCATCTGTCCTCCTTTCGTGAGCGCCAGTCCGCTGATTGCCGAAAGGCCCGTGCTTCCGATTGCGTGAGCGGTGCAAGGGCCGGTAATGATTCCGCCTGCCAAAGGCCCTGTCTCAACCCAATAAAGGATGTCGTGTGAAACTAAGTAGAGTTTTCCGTTTGAATCGAACGCGAAATCAGCGGAGCCATTCGTAGCCAGCTGTAAGGCAGCCGAATCACCCGGATCCGCGGCAATGGTACAGATGGGATCGCCGGCCAGATTGGTTGCAGAGCCATGATTCCCGGCCGGCACTGCCTGGATGGCGTCGTACACCCGGTAGAGCTTATTGTCGTTTGAAGCCCCGTAAAGCACACCGGATGATGTGTAAACGAGACGATAAAACTCAGCTACCGTTGGCCCGAGAGTGCCAAGCACTCCCCTCGCGTACGGGTTGCCGGGTGTTGTCGGGTCGTACCCATCGGGCGACTGGGCTGCCGAGGCTTTCTTTTCCGGATTCATCCACATCAGTTTGAGCGCGCCGACCGTACCGGTCACATCGTTTTCAGCCGCAAAAATATATCCGTCACTGGGCCGCCGGCCAATTGCGTATGTGGCCGCCGGCAAATAGCCCACATAGGTCAGATCTCCCCGGCTCTGATATGGAGCAGCGTGATTGTAGTGGTACTGATCCAGAAGAGTCACTTCAAAGATCTGAGCCTGATTGTTACTGTCAGATGCATAAGTAACGTCATCGTCCGGGCGCAGCCCCCAGTTACCGCTTACCGCTTTGGAGGAGGTTGACGGAACGGACGTTTGTGCGCCGTCTTTCAGGTCTGCGGTTCCGTCGGCAATGATCGCGATGGTATCCCCGGCCTTCAGTTCAACCTGATTGTTCGCCAGAATCACGATTCCGTTCACCACCGTAATTGTGAGAGTATCATTCGCAAAATTGGTCGTGCTCCACGCTCCTGTATAATCAGCCCCAATGATGTGGTCGTAACTGGTGGATGATAAATCCAGTGACGTCGGGAGATTAATCAGCCCGTCAATTTCAGCTTTTGTTGAAACGGGCGGCGCGTTGGTATCTTTATCGAAAGTGATAGTGAGAGTATCGCCCGCACTCAGGTTCCGGTCGCCATTATCCGGATCATCGATCACCGTCGTCAAAATTGCCGGCGGGGCCACGGTAGGATTAAAGGTAATATCCACGTTCACATAATCTATAAAAAGTGAATCGCTCTGGTCTTCGTTGTATAAAATGACGGTCAGTTTTCCGGTTCCATCTATGTAATCTGCCAGATTTGACGTGAGTGAACCGCTAAAAGTGTAGTCGGCCGTTTTCTGGGCGGCTTCCAGAGTTTTCCAGTAAGGCGTCGGGGCGCCGGGCACCCATATACCGAGCCACGCCTTTCGTCCGGCCTGTGGTGTTCCACCCTGATATCCTTCAACCGATACATCAATCTGGGTGATATTGGCGGGTGTTTCGGCAATGTCAAACTGGGCCCAGAATGCTTGTGTGTCTCCGAAACCGGGATCATTGGTCATCCAGCGATTATCATCCGAGGCTGAGATGGCTGAATACTGTGAATTGAGGGCTTCGCTGTCTAACGCGTAGCCGATAATACCTGTGCGAATCTGAGGTGTGCCTGTGGCCGTGCCGTCATTGGTGAGGGTGTCAATCGTTGGGGCGCCATTGGTGGGAAAATTCACATCCACCTCAAAGGATCTGGCAACATGAGTGGCGCTGGGGCTTGTGACACCAACGAAATTATAAGATGAAACAGCGGCTTTTGTGATCCTTAGGTAAACAAATGCGGGCACGCAGGATAAAGCCAGCAAAGCAAAAATCGCCCAATATGATTTGCGCCTGAATGTCTTACCTGGTTTTATCTGCTTTGTCTTTCTCAATTTTTCTATTTTTTATTTTTAGGTATTTTAGCATATTTCGCATTAAATAGGTATTATATTGACATATTAATTAATATGTTTTAATGTTAGCAACCTTGTTTTCAGTAATTTTCTATTATGAATGAACTTAAAAAAGAGCTTGAAGGGTTTAGGGACGAGCTGGATGAACTTAAACGGACAGCGAATGGCCTTCGGCGAGCTGAAATTATCAATTTGCTCAGTACCGCTCTTGGCTGCCTTTCATTGCTTGATGGAAATTTTTCTCCACAGAATGCCGAAGTAGCTGAATCAAGTATTGAGGCTCTGCGTGAGAGGATTGCTGATTTGATCGCCGACCCAAAGTCAGCCGGCTATCACGATAGAGTTGCCCCACTCAGAGCAGGATGACGGGGTGACTAAAGTATAATTTTGAATGTAATCGGTGCTACACCTTCCCTTTGCATGAGGGGGGCTATTTAGTGTATTCTGGCTACTGCAACTAATCTGAGCAAAATGAAATTATTTTTAGATACGGCCAACATTGATGACATAAAAAAATACGCATCATGGGGGCTTGTTGACGGTGTGACCACCAACCCGAGCCTGATTGCCAAAGAGGGTATAGCACTTGAAAAGCGGGTAAAGGAAATCGCGAAAGTCGTTAAAGGTCCTGTGAGCGCTGAAGTGTTCAGCACCGAGGCGGAAAAGATGGTGGCAGAAGGCAGAAAATACGCGAAGTGGGCCAAGAATATTGTGATCAAACTCCCTTGTACACCGGATGGCCTGCAGGCAACGCAGGTTTTTGCTAAGGAGGGAATCCCGGTCAATATGACACTGGTTTTTTCCGCGAACCAGGCGCTCCTGGCTGCCAAGGCGGGAGCAAAATTCGTCAGCCCTTTTATCGGCCGGCTCAATGACGCGGGTCACGACGGGATGACAGTGATCAGTGAAATTACTGAAATCTACAGCCATTATGGATTTGAAACAGAAATTCTGGTTGCCAGCATCCGTTCTCCCCGGCAAGTGGCTGAAGCCGCCATGCTGGGGGCTGATATCTGCACAGTCCCCGCGGCGATTTATGACAAACTGGTTAAGCACCCACTGACGGATGCGGGCTTAAAGAAGTTTTTGGAAGATGCGAAACGAGCAAAGCTCATTTAAGTCTCAAGTGCGAGTGCGTCCCGATATAATCGGGATGAGACTCGCACTCGCACTAAATTAATTTATTAATTGATCAAAATGTTTAAGTCCTTCCCAAAAATCGGTGAGCCTCTTACGGAGGAGCACATCAATTTTTTAAATGTTCTTTCTAAAAGCTGCCGCAACGCGATTGTGGCTATGACGACTAATTCCCAGTCCGGACATCCGGGCGGTTCCTGTTCGGTGATCGACTACCTGAGCCTTTTATATGCTTTTGTGATCAGCCAGACGGGTGAAGATGTGGTGGTGTCAAACGGACATGTTTCGCCTGCTGTTTACAGCATACTGGCTGAAATGGGATACATTGACCGCGCAGAAGTTATTCAGTCTTTCCGGAAAGACGGTTCAGTTTTTGAGGGGCATATTACCCGCCATGTCCCTGGTGTGCATTATGGAACGGGCCCTCTGGGAATCGGTGTTTCGGCCGCGGCCGGACTCGCTCATACTGAAAAACTGAATGGCAAAAACCGGCGTGTTTTTGCTTTAGTGGGCGACGGCGAATGCGATGAAGGACAAGTGTATGAAATGATGCATTATGTGAGCAAGTACAAACTCAATAATTACACTTTATTTGTTGATTACAATCAGGTTCAGCTCACTGATAGTTTGGAGGTAGTAATGCCGATCAATCTGAAAGCTATTTTTGCGTCGGCAAACTGGAATGTGATTGAGGTGGACGGCCATGATTTCGCGGCGCTTTGGGGGGCTATTGCCAGCAGCGCCCAATCAGACAGGCCGACAGTGATTATCGGAAAAACGATTATGGGAAAAGGGGTCAGTTTTATGGAGCCGGACGGCGCCGTGCACAAATCTACATGGCATGGCATTGCCCCAAAACCGGAACAAGCGGAAGCTGAACTTAGCGGCCCGCTCAAAATAACCGATGAAGAAAAAAACCTGCTGGATGAATTCAGAACCCAGGTAAAATGGCATCCCAAAAATCCGGGCGAATATGATATTGACTCACTCACACCGATATCTGAGATTAACACGGGAACCCCTGCTGTTCTGGAAGCCGGTACCAAGGCAGACTGCCGTTCTGCCTATGGCAAAGCGCTGCTGGATTTAGCAAAGCTAAATGATAATATTATCGCCATGACTGCTGATTTGGGGGGGAGTGTGAAAACCAGCGTTATGCAGAAAGAATTCCCTGGACGTGTTTTAGAAGTGGGTATCGCGGAACAGCATATGGTCAGTTTAGCCGGAGGAATGAGTCTGGCCGGAAAAATACCTTTCGCTTCCACCTTCGGCGCTTTTATGAGCAGTCGCGCCAAAGACCAGGCCCGGGTCAATGATATCAACCGTACCAATGTTAAAATGGTATCCACCCATTGCGGACTTTCGGTTGGCGAAGATGGGCCGACTCATCAGGCTATTGATGATATGGGTTCTTTTCTGGGAATGTTCAACACCCAAATTTTAGAACCGGCTGACGCGAACCAGACGGATCATATCATCCGCTTTATTGCCAGCCATTACGGCAACTTCTACGTGCGGATGGGACGTCATAAATTTGAAGTGGTTTTAAAAGAAGACGGCACTCCTTTTTATGATTCCGATTATCAATTTGAATACGGAAAGGCGGATCATTTGCGCCAGGGGGATAAAGTAACGGTTGTAGCGGCAGGTTCTATGGTTTCTATCGCTGTGACGGTTGCCGATAAACTTAAGAACATTGATCTTCTGGCCATGAGCTCTCTCAAGCAAGTTGACCGGGATGCATTGGCAGCTTCCCTGAAAAAGACCGGCAAACTGGTGACTATTGAAGATCATAACCCGCACAGCGGTTGGGCCAGCCAGATCAATAAAGCGGTGGCGGAATTAGGGCTGGCGGTTAAAATCAGGAATTTGGCTGTTGATGCATATCAGCTCTCCGGAACCTCAATGGAACTTTATGACGCGGCGGGTATTGGAGCCAAAGATTTAGAAGAAACCTGTAACATTATTTAACCCGCCTCTGAATGGCAAAATTTCAACAAAACCTTCACAAAATTATCAAACCTAAAATTAAGATCCCGAAAGAAATTGATGTAAATCATTTCCGGGTGGCCATTTTCGGTTCCGCGCGCATCAAGCCAAATGATCCCCGGTATAACCAGATTCATCAGCTCGCGAAACATATTGCCCGCCATGGCATTGATGTGGTGACCGGAGGGGGCCCGGGTATTATGGAGGCCGCCAATAGAGGTCACAGAGAAGGGCGCGGTGATAAAAATGTTCATTCTTTTGGCCTGAACATTGTTCTGCCGGAAGAGCAGGAAGCCAATCGTCATCTGGATATTGAACGGGATTTTGAGCGATTTTCTGAACGGCTCGATTACTTTATGTATCTTTCCAATATTGTTGTCGTGGCTCCCGGCGGCGTTGGTACTCTTTTGGAATTTTTCTATACCTGGCAGCTGATTCAGGTAAAGCATATCTGCAGTATACCGATTATATTTATGGGGGATATGTGGCCGCCGCTGATTGACTGGATTGAAAAGTATCCACTCAAGCGAAAATTCATGGATAAGGAAGATCTAAATCCTCTGTTTCTCGCGAAACATTGTTCGGAGGCCATGAAAATAATTAATAAGGCCCACAAGGAATTTAAGTCAGGTAATGAAGATTTTTGTCAGAACTTTAAAAAATATAAAATTGAAGATCGAAATTCTTAAACTATTTTCTTATGACTTCTGATACCACCCTATTTGTCGCATTTATTGCCGGCATCGTTTCGTTTCTGGCCCCTTGTGTCCTGCCGATTGTTCCTGGATTTCTGGCCTATCTGGCCGGCTCTTCCCTTCAGGAAGCAAAGGCTAAACGGTGGCCTATTTTTATGAACTCACTCTTTTTTGTCCTCGGCTTTTCAACCGTTTTTGCCCTTTTGGGTGTGCTGCTGAATACCCTGCTTTCCGATGTCGCCTACACCGCCCAGGCCTGGATGAGCCGGATTGGCGGCGCGATCGTTATCTTCTTCGGTCTTTATCTGGTTGGGCTGATTAAACCTAAATTTTTACAGCGGGAGCATAAATTAAAAGTTCACGCATTCAGCTCAAAATACCTCACTTCCTTTTTGTTCGGCGCTGCCTTCGCGGCTGGCTGGACTCCCTGTGTCGGTGCGGTACTTGGGGCGATTCTAGCCCTTGCCGCCTCTCATCCCGGCTCAGCCTTTGCTTTACTCCTCAGCTATGCCTTAGGTCTGGGGGTTCCGTTTTTACTGGTTGGTTTTTTTGCTTCACAGGCAACTCAGCTGATTCACAAATACGCTCCTTATCTGCGGTGGATCAATATTGCCTTCGGTGTTCTGCTGGTCATTCTTGGGGTGTTTATTTTTACCGGCCAATTGTCCCTGATCGCCAATTTTGATTTTCTTAACCGTTTTCTTATTCAATAATGTCTAAAAAAAATATATTACTTATTATTGTCCTGATCCTGATCGGGACCTCAATTTACTACCTGGAATCCAGAAAGCCAGACCTGCCTGAGCTTTCTGAACCCGCAAAGCCAATTGTCGAAAAAAAGGTTGAAGACAAGTCTGCAAAATATGATGAGGCAATTGAACTGATTCAGCCTTCGGGCTATTTGAATACAGACGGCCCCATAACAATTGGGGAATTTATCGGGAAGAAGGTGATTTTAGTTGATTTCTGGACTTACAGCTGTATCAACTGCCAACGGACCCTGCCTTATCTGACCGCCTGGTACGATAAATACAATGATAAGGGTCTGGAAATCATCGGCGTTCACAGTCCGGAATTTGAATTTGAAAAGGACCGGGGAAATGTTGAGAAAGCTATTGAACGTTTCGGCATTAAATATCCTGTGGTTCAGGACAACGACTTCCTGACCTGGAGGGCTTACAAAAACCGATACTGGCCCCGAAAGTATCTGATTGATATTGATGGCTATATTGTTTATGACCATATTGGAGAAGGAGATTATGAAGAAACAGAAAAGAAAATTCAGGAACTTCTGATGGAAAGAGCTCAAAAGCTCAATGAGAAATCTGAGGGGATAGAATCCGGTACGGTTAAGCCAAAGGGGGTTTCAAACGCGGCTAAGGGGATCAGCCCGGAAATTTATTTTGGCGCCAGCCGGAACAAGTATTTAAAAAATGGGGAAACGGGCAAGCTGGGCTTGCAGTCGTTTACCGCTCCAGAACAGCCTGAACTCAACGGAGTTTATTTTGATGGCGAATGGAATATCGAGGATGAGTTTGCTGAAAGCAAAACTAATGCCGGCAGGCTGATCTTTAAATACAACGCTAAAGATGTTTTTATGGTCGCCAGTTCTGATGAGCCAGTAAAAGTGAAAGTACTGGTGGACGGCGTGCCCGCTGATCAATTTGCCGGAGCCGATACGGACACAAAGAGTGAGATTACTATTCAGGAAGAGGGCTTATACCATATCATCCAGCATAGCACTGGTGTTGAAACACATACCCTGGAATTAATTCCTCAGGGATCAGGTTTTAAAGCCTTTACTTTTACCTTTGGCTAATCTTAATCCATTGAAAAAAGGGAGATTTAAAAATATCGATTATGATCGGCTCGCTCTTCGGATCTTTGTTTTGTCTATTGTAGCTTTATTTGTTACTGTGGCTACTTTATTTACTGCCTGGTTTTTTAATGTCGACTATAGCGCTGGCGAACTTTGGCTTGGGGCTATTGTTGTTTTTATTGCTACTGCTTTAATTTACATTGCTCCGTTATATTGGAAAATTGTCTTCGCTTTTTTTTCTGTTCTTCTGCTAGCCCTTTTTCTGACTCAGATTCTGGGGCTTCCACTTTTCTACAGTTTAATTGGCGGACTGGCAGCGATCGTTCTTGTTTTGATGGCTGTTTTTTCTTTGTAGCTCTATTACACAGCCAGTTGTGATAAAATAGCACTATTAAAAACAATAAGATTTTAAACATGAAAAAATATGATGTCGCCTTGATTGGATTGGGGGTTATGGGCCAAAGTCTGGCCCGGAATATTGCCAGCAGAAATTTTAGGGTGCTCACCTATAATCGCACGACCAAAAAAGCGGCCCGGTTTATTAAAGAGTACGGTAATGACTATCTGGACTACAGAGCCGACCTGAAACAATTGATTAAGGAACTGAAAACGCCTCGTAAAATTATTTTAATGGTCCCGGCCGGCCAACCGGTAGACGATATGATTCAGAAACTCAGTAAACTGCTTTCAAAAAAAGATATTCTGATTGATGCCGGAAACTCATTATTCAAAGAAACGATCCGGCGCAATGAGTTTTTAAAAGCAAAAGGAATTCATTTTGTTGGCATGGGGGTTTCTGGCGGGGAGGAAGGAGCTTTAAGAGGCCCGAGTATCATGCCTGGCTGTGAAACTGGTACGTGGAAGTCTATCAAACCTATTCTGACAAAGATTGCCGCTAAAGATTTCAAGGGAAACCCATGCGTCACTCATGTGGGGACCGATGGCGCCGGACACTACGTAAAGATGGTACACAATGGCATTGAATACGCCGTGATGCAGATGATGGCGGAAGCTTACGATATGCTCAAATCTATTTATAAGCTGAAGCCTGTGGAGATTGCTGAGGCTTTTTTCAGATTCAATCGCGGAAAATTAAAATCATATCTTTTTGAAATCTCAGTTTCCGTTTTACGCCGACAAGACGAATTCAAAAAAGGATTTTTGATTGACTATATTCTGGATAAAGCTGGACAGAAAGGGACTGGCCGGTGGACAGTTATTGATGCTTTGGAACGGGGGGCGGTCATCCCCACGATTGCCGAAGCTGTATTCGCCAGAAGTCTTTCCGCGAACAAAAAGGAGCGGCTTGCCTTAAGCAAGCTTTACCAGCTAAAACCACCTAAATCCGCCCTGGCAAAAACAGCTTTTATCAAAAAACTGGAAGCAGCCCTTTATGCGGGCATGATTAGCTGTTACGCGCAGGGATTTGAACTCATCC
This sequence comes from uncultured Candidatus Peribacteria bacterium, assembly GCA_964608535.1. Taxonomy (GTDB): domain Bacteria; phylum Patescibacteriota; class Gracilibacteria; order UM-FILTER-43-11; family UM-FILTER-43-11; genus JAJDCE01. Next base: position 433 of record CAZSOH010000014.1, on the reverse strand, counting down.
GCTTGGCCGCTGAGCAGGAAGGGTGGAGAATCAACTTTGCTGAAGTTGCCCGTATTTGGGAGGGGGGCTGTATCATCCGGGCAGATCTTCTTAATTTTATCCATAAGGCCTTTGCTTCAAAGAAAGGGAAACCCCTCCATCTATTTTCTATTCCTGAAGTTAAAAAGGCTCTACTCAAAGATGCCTCTGCCTTGTCTGAGATCGTGAGTTTCGCAGCAAAGCATCATACCCCTTCCGCCGCGCTCTCTACTGCCCATGCCTATCTTTTTGGCATGACTGCCGAACGGGTTCCGGCTAATTTCATTCAGGGTCTCCGGGATTTTTTTGGGGCACATACTTATGAACGGACGGACAAAAAAGGCATCTTTCATACTCCATGGAGCAACTTAGATTTATAAATTATCAATTAAAAATTAAGAGTTAAAAATTAAGA